>JAIOPY010000022.1 GCA_021413625.1 Candidatus Nomurabacteria bacterium
ATGTCTCAACTTTTTAATAATTTAAAAAATGGAGACATTGTTGAAATAGTAGATAAGAAAGACGCTCACCCATCTTCAAAATGGCTAGAGTTTGTGAAAACTACTATTGCTAGAAAACATATAAAATCTTACCTAGAAAAAAACAGCTTATTGGCTAGACTAAAATCTTTTGGTAAAAGCTAGAGGCTAAAACTAGACACATCATATAACTTAGAATCATCTTCTTTGATTTCATCTTTGGAGCGGTCATCAATAGGAGCCTCGGTAGAGGTGGGTTCTATATTATCACTAGCAACATTTTTAGAAATATAATTTTCCATCATTTCGGTAGGCTTTTTTTCAACTCCAGATTTATTTATTAATTCTAAAATTGAACGCAAATCTTCAGTTGAAAAGAAATCAATTTTAATCTGCCCACCTAGCTCCTTTCTATCTATATGAACTCGGGTGCATAACTTATCTTGAAATTCTTCTTCCAGTTCTGTTATTTCTGGGTCAGGCATAAACTCTTTCTTGCGAACACGGTCATAAGCAATTTTACGAGCAAGTCTTTCTGCCTCACGCACAGTTATTTTTTTGTATAAAATTTCTTTAAACAAAACAATTTGCTCTTCGGGATGGTCAGCAAGCATTAAAATAGGTCTAGTATGACCTTCGGTGATTTTACCTTCGGACAAAGCGTTTAAAATTTCCTCTGGTAAAGATAAAATACGAAGAGAATTTGAAACATATTCCCTGCTTCTACCCATTTTTTTAGCGATTTCATTATGAGTAAATTTAAATTCACTAGCTAGGCGAAAAAAGGCGCGAGCTCTATCTACTGCATTTAAATCTTCACGTTGTAGGTTTTCAATAATAGCAAGTTCAAGCTTCATCAGTGAAGTATCTCCAACCCGAATAATAACTGGAACTTGATTTACTCCAGCAAGTTTAGCTGCGCGAAGTCTGCGCTCACCTGCAATAAGCTCATATTCAGTGGTTAAACCACCTTCTGGTTTTTCCACCTCTACCCGAGATACAGTAAGTGGCTGTAGAACACCGTATTGTTTTATGGAATCAGACAAATCTTGCAGGCGAACTTCATCAAAGTCTCGTCTTGGTTGATATGGGTTTGGTTTGACTTTATCAGTGTCAATCCAAAAAACTGAATTGGAATATAGGTTAGACATTGCTCCATTTTAACATAAAATTTTTTAGAACAAGAGTTTGATTTTAAGCAAAATTTGGGATAAGATGTGGAAACGCCTCCGATCGCTTGCTCGTTGGAACTCGCATCAGCGATTCCTAAAGAAAAAGGATTGGGGGCAAAGCAAAGCAGTTTACTTTGCCCAGGTGGCGGAATTGGTAGACGCGATAGACTCAAAATCTATTGATGGCAACATCATGAGAGTTCGATTCTCTCCCTGGGCACATTTTATGAAAGAATTTAAGACGACAATAGAAAATTTTGAAATAGAAGGTGGCAGAAAACTTTCTGGCTCAATTGTAACCAACACTTCTAAAAATGGCTCGGTGGGCCTTTTGTGCGCATCTTTAATCAATAAAGGTAAAACTACTTTACATGGAATCTCTAGAATAGAGGAAGTTTATAGAGTGATAGAAGTATTAGAAAGTATTGGAGTAAAAATAAAATGGATTGATACCCACTCTTTAGAGATAGTTCCTCCAGAGATAATAAATATGGCTAAGTTAGACAATGAAGCCGCAATAAAAACCAGAAGCATAATCATGTTTGCTGGACCACTACTGAGCCAACTTAATTCATTTTCTCTACCACACGCCCAAGGTTGCAAGTTAGGCAAAAGAACAGTTAGCGCTCATATCTATGGTTTAGAAGAGCTTGGAGTAAAAACAAAAGTTAGCAATCAAAATTATGAATTAAGTTACAAAAAACTTAAACCTGCTCAAGTAATAATGTATGAGTCCAGTGATACCGCTTGTGAAAATATATTAACTACCGCGGCATTGATACCTGGAAAAACCACCATAAAATTTGCTAGTGCAAATTATATGGTACAAGAAATTTGTTTTTTCTTAAAAAAATTAGGAGTTAGGGTAGAAGGCACTGGGACTAGCACTCTAGTTATCCATGGCGTAGAAGAAATAAATCAAGATGTAGAATACTGGAATAGTGAGGACCCAATAGAAGCCATGATGTGGATTACTGCGGCTATCGCCACAGATTCAAAGCTAGAAATAAAAAAGTGTCCTATAGAATTTTTAGAGCTTGAGCTCTATAAGCTTGAGAAAATGAAACTTAAATATAAAATCTTAAAAAATTATAAATCAAATAATGGAGAAACTAACCTAGTAGATATTTTAATTCTACCTTCTAAATTAAAAGCTCTTGAGGATAAAATAGAGGCGCATCCATACCCTGCAATAAACATAGACAACTTACCTTTCTTTGGGCTTATCGCAGCTTGCGCTGAAGGACAAACTCTTATTCATGATTGGATTTATGAAAATCGCGCTATTTATCTAACAGAATTAAACAAACTTGGCGCAAATGTGCTCCTTGCTGACCAACACAGAGTTTTTGTGGTTGGAAAAACTGAATGGAAACCCGCAGAAGTGTCTTGCCCCCCTGCGCTACGTCCATCTGTAGTTATAATGCTTGCAATGCTTGTAGGTAAAGGCAAATCAACTCTAAAAAATGTATATATGATTAAACGCGGATACGAAGATATCGTCCAAAGATTCAACAGTATTGGCGCTAAAATAAAATCCGTCTAAAATGAATAAAGTAATTGTGATTCTAGGACAAACTGCTACTGGTAAAAGCGACTTGGCAGTAAAAATCGCCAAACTTGTAAATGGTGAAGTTATCTCTGCGGATTCTAGACAAGTTTATATTGGGCTTGATATTGGTACTGGCAAAATCACAACAAAAGAAATGCAGGGCATACCTCATCACCTATTAAGTGTGGTAAAAACAAAAAATAAATTCTCGGTCGGAGAATATAAAAAACTAGCTGAAGAAAAGATAGAAGAAATAATTTCACGTAGCAAAACTCCAATAATTTGTGGTGGCACAGGTTTTTATATTGATGCAGTTACGCGTGGAATGATATTGCCTGATGTGCCTCCTAACCTTAAGCTAAGAAAAAATTTAGATAAAAAATCAAACACCGAGCTATTTAAAATGTTAAAAAAACTAGATAATAAAAGAGCTCAAAATATAGATAAAAATAACAAAGTACGTCTAATACGAGCCATAGAGATAGCCAAAATTTTGGGTAAGGTGCCAGAATTAGTTGAAATTAAACCAAACTATAAGTTTATAAAAATTGGACTATACTTACCTACTCCTAAACTACAAAAAAGTGTTGAAGCGAGAGTTAAAAAAATGTTTAAGAACGGTTTATTGAAAGAAATTTTTGAATACAACGAACCAACTGAAGATAAAGTAATAAAAGAAACTATAAAGTATGCAAAACGACAAATGACTTGGTTTAAACGTGATAAAAAAATCAAATGGTTTGACTCATCTAAACTTAAAACAAAAGAAGTGTTAAAATTTTTTAACTAGGTCTATTAATTCTAGAAAACTATTAATAGAAGCATCGGCTTCTTCAATAACACCACTGCCAAAACTTACTGCTTTCATACCAGCCGCTTTAGCAGCAATAGCATCTGTACGCATGTCCCCCACATATACTATTTCTTCTGGCAAAAGGTTTAATCTGCTAGCAACTAAAAACAAAGGTTCGGGATGAGGTTTATGATTTTCTGTATCTTCATAAGAAACTAAAATTTTAAAATACTTTTCTAGGGGTGTAAGCTGGGGCATTTTATACACATGAGCACCCAAACGACTAGTAGTTATACCTAAAACGAATTCTTTGCTTAAAACTTCTAAAGTTTCTTCTAACCCATCTGGTGTTTTAACAAGGTGAGTTGGATAAGGCACATGTCTTTCTTTACCTGCCTGCCAAATTTTTTCAATTTCCTCTTCAGATTCTAATTTAGAGAAAGTTTTAATAATATCTTTCATATTAGAACCAAAATGCTCTCTGTATTCCTCTCTAGTTGGCGGAGTATGCCCAAATTTAGTAAAAAGGTCATTGAAAAATTTAAAATTCCCCTCAAAGGAATCTATAAGAACTCCATCTACATCAAAAATTACTGCTTTAATCATTACACCTTAAAAGGGTTAAAGTTTGTGTCTTTATCATAATAATCTTCCCCTTCTTTTGTTTTCAAGAATTTTACAACTTTATAAGTAATTGGAGTAAACAATATCTCCACCGCGCTCTTAAATAAATAATTTGAAATTATTAGTGTAAAAAGAAGAGAGCTAGGCAGTATGCCCCAGAAAGCTATTAAGATAAACAAAGCGCTATCTACCAATTCCCCAACTAAAGTGGAGCCTATGGTTCTACTCCAAAGCCATTTGCCTTCAGTCCAAATTTTCATTTTTGCTAAGATAAAAGAATTAGAAAAAGCGCCAAAGAAATAAGCAATAAGACTTGCAGTAACTATTCTGCTGCGGGAGGCAATTTACCAACTACGATAAAGACCAAGGACATTAAAAATGCCATAAAAAAACCTAACCAAATCACACTTCGGGACTTTTTATAACCATAAACTTCAGTCAAAATATCTCCGAAAATATAAGAAAGTGGAAAAAGCAAAGTTCCGCCGTCAAACACGAACCACTTTAAATCAACTATCTTTGTTGAAGCAACGTTAGAAATAAGTAAAACTGAAACAAAAAATACACTAATCGCGCCTAAATATTTATAATTTTTATCCATATGCGGGCGATGAGGGAATCGAACCCCCGACATCGGTTTTGGAGACCGAAGTTATACCACTTAACTAATCGCCCATATCCCAGCCCGAAGGCTGGAATATTGAAATGTGCAATAATAATTAACACATCTCAAGAGGAACATGCAGTAAAACTTTTTACTGCTTAAGTATTGTAGCAAAATAAAAGAGGATTTAAAAATTACTTCTTAATTTCCTTATGCTTGGTCTTTTTCTTACACCATTTACAAAATTTATTGAGCTCAATCTTTTTAGTGACGAGTTTCTTGTTTTTACTGGACCAGTAATTTATGCGCTTACAAGTTCCGCAAGCAAGTTTTATAAGTCTATCTTGTGACATGGCTATATAGTAGTATAAAAAGCCTTATAATGCAACTGCTTTAATACCCTTTATTTTTAATGATTCTCTCTAAAAATTCCAAAGGAAATATAGGCTTTTTCTCAGCCAAAGCTTGATGATAAATAACAGTAGATGGAGTAAGCCCAGGCAGAGTGTTAATTTCAATAATAATTATATTGCCTGTCTTTAGGTGGACGAAAATGTCTATTCTGGCATAACCTCGTAGCCCTATCTTGCTTGCTACTTTCTCAATAGAGTTTTTTACTTTATTTAAATTTTTAGTAGAAATAATTTCGGTCGGTGGAGGTGTGATGTTAACCCCTGTGCCACCTTGAAACTTCTCTTCTACACTCAATATTGTGTCTTCAGCAATAGTTATAGATGGTGAAAGTGATTTGATTTTATCTTTCTCTTCCAACACTCCCACCGTCATTTCCACATATCCACTTTTAGGAGTGTGTTTTATTTTTCCATCCTGAACTTTTAATTTATCCGTCTCTATAAATGACTCAAAAATAACATCCTGAACATCCCCCTCTGGCATATCTATATTATTTGGCTGGCTGGTAAAAGTTCCCCGTGGCGCTACTGGAACTTTATTTTTAATCATGGATATATATGTGGCTAGGTCTTTTTCATTAGACAACATCACCACACCAGCGGAACAACCATCTCCACGAGGTTTACCAATAATTGTTTTGGTGCCAAGTCTATCTATGAGCATTCTCCAATGAGCCTCATTTAATTCTTTAGTGATATTTTTGGGCGTATCTTTTATTTCATAAAGCGCATGTTCAGCCACTTTAACTCCATCTATCTTTGCTTTTCTTAGAATTTCATTTGTTTCCCATTTATCCATGCATAATTTAGAAACAACTGTTCCTGACCCATTGAATTTTATTTTTTTATCTTTTAAAATTTTCTGAACGGTGCCGTCTTCGCCTATACCTCCATGTAATGCTAAAAAAACAAATGGGTATTTTGAAAGAAATTCATTTAATGTGTATTTTTTAGGAGTGAAAAAATTTTCAGTAGTGTCTGTTTTTGACACGCAAAGCTTGATTTTCACTTTGTCTATCAATAAATGGAGTCTCTCCGAATCTTTTTCAGCGTTAATGGCATTACTTATAATTTCTTCAACAGTATGGTTGAGCATATAGGAATATGGTAATTCCCAAACCTCTCTATTTTTACCAAGTAAATATGGATAAGGTTTATAAATAGCAGAGCCTCGTAATTTAAGCCAAACATTAGTACCACTCATAAGCGATACTTGTTTTTCTGCTGTTTCACCCCCAAACAACACTGCAACAGGTTTACGTGTTTTGGAATTAAAAACATCCTCAATTCTTTCATCCATGCCACGATTTAAAAAAGCATTGTTAAGCAAAAAACGGAAAAAATCTTGGTGTGAGAAACCCAAACGAGACGATTGTAGAAATAAGAAACTATTTTGTTCCATACCTGAAATAGGATTAAAATCTGAAAACCAAATATTCCCATCAGGCATTAAAAACCCATCAAAACGAGCAAAATCTCTCATACCAAAAACTGAAAACAATTGTTCTGCTTGTATTTGGATTTTTTCTATAACTTCATTCCCAAATCTAGGCGGGCAATGATAAACAACTTGGCGAGTCGGTAGATATTTTTTACGAAAATCAAAAAATTGGTTTTGGTCATATTCCACTTCAATTTCAGTTGGCAATACTGCGACAGGCATACCTAGCTTATTTTGCAAAATTATGACAGTAAACTCACGACCTTCCGCAAATTTTTCTACCACTACACGAGTATCCATCCTTTTACTAAAAAGTATTGCTGCACTCTCCACCGCATCTTGTACGTTTTCCACTGAAAAAACTCCAATACTAGAACCTCCAGAAGCAGGCTTTACTATTGCTCTTTTTATTTTCTCGTCATCCCAGAATTTTCTTACTTTATTTTCAATATCTTTTTTACTATCTGTAATCTTAAGCACAATAGAATGAGGAGCATAAAACCCTTTGGTGCGTATGTATTCGTTGGCTTTATGTTTATCAAAAGCCATTTTGCAAGATGCCGAAGAAGAGCCAATAAAAGGTATTTTATTATCTTCTAAAAAAGATTGAATTTCTCCATCCTCTCCAAAAGTGCCATGAATACATGGAAAAACCACATCTACTTGTTTTAAAGTTTTTAGCAGTGAAGCTGTGGTAAGTTCTTTACCAGTTTTTTTTAATTTAAAATCAAAATCACTTGGAGTATTAGAATAAAGTTGAGCTGTAGATATTTTATAAGGTTGTTTTTTTTCGTTAAAATATATAGGGACAATTTCTACACCTAAACTACCTAAATGGTCTAATACACTTCTAGCAGAGTTAAGAGAAATACCTCGCTCTAAAGAAGGTCCGCCACAAAGCACAGCTACCGAGATTTCCTTGTTTTCTTTATGTTTCTTAGTCATTTTTGCAAAAAATTAAGCCTAAAACAACCTTTATTTTAAAGGAAAAATAAAAAAATAGCAAAAATTATGTGGATAAATCAAATTTTTTGCAAAATTTATTTAACTGACAAAATTACATCTTTTAAATTTTTAGAAGGACTAGTTAAATTCTTGCAGCCATCCTTGGTAATTAAAACCATATCCTCTATTCTAACTCCACCAAAACCTTTCAAATAGATTCCTGGCTCTACCGTCATTACACAACCAACTGGTAAAATGTCTGTGCTTTTTGGTTTAAAATTTGGCCATTCGTGAATCACAGTTCCTACTCCATGGCCTAAACCATGCTGAAAGTTTTTCTTGCCATATTTTTTATTTAAAAATGTCCTAGCTGTTTTATCAATAATCCAAGCTCGTCTCTCCCCTGTTTTTAATTTTTTGAAAGTGAGCTCTTGTGCTTTTAACACGTCCAAATAAACTTTTTGTTGTTTTTTGGTAGGTTCTCCCCAAAAATAAGTACGGGTCATATCCGAACAATAATGGTTTACAGTACAGCCAAAATCAAACATTATTATGTCTCCTTTCTTTAATTTAGTTTGAATGGTAGGTTCGTGGTGAATATTGGCAGTGTTTTTACTAAAAGAAACAATAGGCGAAAATGCTAAAATTGGCGCACCATATTTTATGAAAGACTTTTTAATAAAATTAGCAACTTCAACTTCGCTAATCCCAGTTTTTAAAAAAATTAAAACATCACGTAACACTTTTTCACTTATTTTTTGAGCTTTTACTATATTGGCAAGTTCTTTTTTACTTTTAACTGCCCGAACTTCATGAATTAATTTTATTTTCTTCATAATTTAACTATTTACCTATTCGGGCGAATAAGGCTTAAAGATTATTAGAATAATTTAACGATATCGTGATAAGTAACAATGCCCATAAGCAGAAGCAAGGCGCAAAAACCAATTACATTTACAGTGTTAGCAAACTTTGGATTTAAGCGCGAACCTTTAATTTTTTCAATCAATAAAAATAGAAGTCTGCCACCATCAAGCGCTGGAAATGGAGCTAGGTTTATAATTGCTAAGTTTATAGAAATTAGTGCCGTAAAA
Source organism: Candidatus Nomurabacteria bacterium (assembly GCA_021413625.1). GTDB lineage: Bacteria > Patescibacteriota > Minisyncoccia > Phycocordibacterales > UBA9973 > UBA9973. The sequence continues at coordinate 8,657 of JAIOPY010000022.1, forward strand.
GAAAGTAAATACACGAAACCAAACTGGTAAGCATCTCCAACTATACCCACCATACCAACTGGTCCAGTAACTGCAGAAAAGCTACCTTTCGCCTGTAAACCGTCAACTATAAGCCTATAAAGCCCCACAGCTGTGTTTTTAGAGACAAATAGGGTTAACTTCATGCCCTCTTTAAAAGCTGACAAAATAGGCAGTTTAGCGATACCTATTTGGTCCATGCTTATACCTATGAAAGGCTCGCCGTCACCCCCACGGAGAGATGGGGTTATGTTTGTATAATTAATATCTGGGTTCTTGCCACGTAAATACCCTATTTCTATTTCTTTACTACTTACAACAATAGATTTAACAGTAGCAGCGCTGATGTAAGTGGTGGACTGTCCTTGGTCGTTTTTTATGAAAACAATTTTATCTCCAGATTTCAATCCGGCACTCATTGCTGGAGATTCAGGTGTAACAGAAATAACTACTAAATTTATATCTTTCAAATTATCTCCGGCAATATTACTACCAACCGAGGTTGGTAACCCTGACATAAAACCAAAAGAAAATAAAAACCAAGCCAAGACAAAGTTGGCAAAAACTCCTGCAAACAGAACAATCGCTTGTTGCCATTTTGGTTTATTAACAAAACTTCTGTGTTTATCGGGGCCATTGGTATTTTCTTCATCTGGATTTTCACCAAAAATTTTAACAAAACCACCTAAAGGAAATAAATTAAAAGTATATTCAGTTTCACCGAACTTTTTACCAAATAATTTAGGCGGAAAACCAAAACCAAATTCATCTACTCTAATACCAAACTTTTTTGCAGAATAAAAATGCCCAAACTCGTGGACTATCACTAACACCAATAAAATAACTAAGAAAATTAAAATATTCATATATTACCCCATTACTTCCTTCTCCTTCTTTTCAAAAATTGCTTCTAGGTTGCCATTAGTTTCATCTACAACTTTTTGCAAATCATCTTTTGCTCTAAACTTTTCATCTTCAGTCATCTTTGCTTCTTTTTCTTTTTCTTGAACGTCTTCCCAAACTCGCTCCCGTTCCCTACGCACACTGATACGCGCTTCTTCTAATTTTTCTTTTAGGATTTTAACTAGAGATTGCCTAGTTTCAGTAGTGAGTTGAGGAAATATTACTCTAATGCCAGACTCATCTGTAGCAACAGAAAGCCCTAGGTTTGACGCCATAATAGCTTTTTCTATATCTTTCAACTGCCCCTTATCCCAAGGCGCAATACGCAGTGTTTTAGGGTCTTCAATAGAAACAGAAGCAACATTTTTAATTGGCATAAAAGAACCATAAGATTCCACAGAAACACCATCTAATACCATTGGCGAAGCTCGCCCGACATTAAGCTGGCTATATTCTTTGCTTAAAAATTCTTCTACTTTTTTGAGTTCCGTCTTTAAACTGGAAAAGTTATATTGCATAAATTCATTATATCAAAATTTGCAAAAAAAAGAAGGGCAACACGACGACCGTGCCACCCTTCGCAACCGCCGACCCACTAGTTGAGAATCGGCTGAACTGTGGATGAAACAAACTTCAAGACTGCTGTCCGCCCGTCCGGGAGTTGAACCAGAACCTCGTCTGGTCCGACTACTCGCACGGGAAGAACAGGCAACGCAGTCTCGTGCGGGTTGAGGTCACGAATCTCCTTCGTGACATCGCACGAAATCTGGATTTCGCCGTTGAGGCGACCCACGTCCTGCCCATCAATGGACAGAATAACGTGAGCCCGGAATTTCCGTTCGGGCGCGGGTTCGTTGTGCATCAGGGCTTCGCGCCGCGCCGCCAAAGCCAGGCTCGTGCTCGCCGAACATACCGCCACAGACTCCATTAAACTTTTAGCAGAAGAGCCTGGTTGGCGAAGAAATTTACGAACCTTGAAAAAATGTTTCAAACAAACTCCTAGTGAACTAGACTGACTTTTAAGAAATTTTGAATGCAAAGAAACTTCAAGAGCATTTAAAAAGTTCAGTGCTTTGGAACGAGGAGAGTCAGAAGACAAAATTTCCTCCTCCTCTTCTGCCTCAGATAGCAACTCTTTAATAAAATCAATTCTATCTTTTATAGAACTCGCAATAAATCCTTCAGCTTCTTTTTTCTTAGAGTCTTTGCTCGTCTTAATTAAGAAAAATCTTGAAATAAAAGTCGGTATTAAAACATTGGCGTCAGGAATAATTAAAAAAAAGTGAGTATTTTCTATAGGTTCTTCAAACATTTTTAATAAAGTATTTTGCGCCTCTAGTAAAATATTATTTGCAGAAATTATAAATATTTTTTTACTAGTAGACATTGCTTTATCGTTACTAAAAGATTTTAAATTTCGCGCATCTTCAACTTTCAATGAATCTAATTGAATATGACAAAAATCTGGATTAGCAATAGTTTCTACGCCTAAATTTTTCACCAAATCTATTATTTCTGGTAAAACTCCTTCCTGCAAACCCTCAACAAGGTAGGCATGGTGCAAATTATTTTTATCTATATGTTTAAAAATCATTTTTTACTAATGACTGCTTTTTTATAAACATCTAAGTGTTCAAGGGCAATACCGCTACCTTTAACTACACAATATAAAGGGTCTTCTGCAAGAATTGCCTTCACTCCAGTTTTCCTGTAAACCAAATCTGTTAAATTGCGCAATTGAGAAGAACCACCAGTCATGATTATTCCATAATCCATAATATCAGAAGCTAGCTCTGGCGGAGTCTCTTGTAAAACATCTTTAATTGCTTTTATAATATGTTTTAGTTCAGTATCTATTGCTTTCACTATTTCATTTGTGCCAACTTGCGCGGAACGAGGCAGCCCTTGAATAAAATCTCTACCCTTGATTGTAACCCGAAGCTCTTCTTCTAGTGGCACAGCTGCGCCTATTTTAATTTTTACTTCTTCCGCTGTTCTATCACCTATCGCTAGGTTAAAAGTTTTTTTAATGTAGTCTGCTATCGCTTGGTCAATTTTATTTCCGGCGCATTTTACAGAAGTAGAAGCAACAATTCCTCCAAGTGAGATTACTGCCACATCTGTGGTGCCTCCACCTATATCAACTACCATGTACCCTTTTGATTCATAAATCGGAATACCAGCGCCTATCGCTGCTAATATTGGTTCTTTAACCACATAAGCATTTTTTGCCCCAGCGCGGATGGCAGCTTCCACCACTGCTCTACGTTCGGTTGAAGTAACTCCAGCTGGAACAGAGACCATTACATCTGGTTTAAAAATATTAAATTTGCCCATTGCTTTATTTATAAAATATTTAAGCATGGCTTCAGTAACACGATAATCCGCAATCACACCGTCCTTCATCGGACGGTAAGTGATTATAGAATCAGGCGTTTTGCCAATCATGTTTTTAGCTTCAACTCCAATAGCCAGAATTTTATTGTCTTGTTCGGAAACAGCCACCACTGAAGGTTCATCTAAAACAATGCCTTTACCAGGTAAAAAAACCAAAGTGTTGGCGGTGCCTAAATCTATGCCTAATTTTCGTGAAAAAATTCCCATAAAAGAAATATATCACATTTGTGCTAAAATGAAAGAAATGCAAAATGACGAAAAAGATAATTTAAAAAACCCTTTTGAGGGCTACTTAGAGAATTTAAAGAAACATAAACAAGCAGTAAACCCTGTTCATGAAATTGTGAATTGTTATTATAAAATGAATGGTTGGGAAAAGATGCCAAAAGACTTTTATACTGGAAGATATGCGTATAACAAACTAGCTAAAGAAGCTAAAATGCTGTATGTTGCCTGTGAAGAAAAACTGGATGATTGCATTTGGGCATTAGATAAAATGAAATATTTAGCAGAGAGAGGTGGTTTTGATTGGTCAATTATAACTTGCTTGAAACACAAATTAAGATAATGAAAAAAATAGTTTTAGATAAAATCATACAAAAATTTGGCACCCCCATATATCTTTATGAAGGAAATATAATAGAAAAAGCCTGCGCAGAGTTAAAAAAGAACTTAAGAGGAGTTAATCTATATTACGCCTGTAAAGCAAATACAAATCTTGAGATTATAAAATTAATATACAAACAAGGTTTTGGTATTGAAACAGTAAGCCCAGGGGAAATCGCTATAACTCGCAAAGCGGGAGTTCCAATTTCAAAAATAACTTTCACTTGCGGTAGCATTAATGAAGAAGAACTTTTATCGGTGGTAAAACAAGGCATACGAGTTCATCTGGACTCTCTGCATCAAGTTGAAATGTTTGGTAAAAAATTCCCTGGTAAAGAAATTTCTGTAAGATTGAATTTAAATTTTGGAGCAGGTAGTCATTCCCACGTAATAACTGGTGGGCCAAATAGTAAGTTTGGTATTGATATTAAAAAAATTAAAGACTTAAATGAACTGGTAAAAAAATACAACCTAAAAATAACTGGACTGCATCAACATATCGGGTCAAATGTTTTGGACGCCAACACATTTTTAAAAGGAGTAAAAGCTCTACTTGAAAATGCCTTGTTATTTCCAGATTTAAAACATCTGGACTTTGGTGGGGGTTTTGGTGTGCCTTATAAACCTAGTGATAAAAGTTTAGATATGGCAAAAGTGGGAAAAGAATTTAAAAAAATGACTTCCATATTTTTTAAAAAATATGGAAGAAAACTAGAGGTATCTTTTGAGCCTGGTAGGTATTTAATTGCGGAAGCAGGTTCACTTATTACCCAAGTAAATGACCTAAAAATAAACAGCGTGAAAACTTTTGTGGGGGTGAATTCTGGATTGAATCATTTTATCCGACCAGCGATGTATGACGCCTACCATGAAATCATTAATTTAAGTAATCCTCGTGGTAAAGGAGAAAAAGTAACTATAGCAGGCAACATGTGCGAATCAGGTGATGTTTTTGCTAAAGAC
>JAIOPY010000014.1 GCA_021413625.1 Candidatus Nomurabacteria bacterium
AGTGTATTGCAAAGAATGCATGGAGAAAATAAAAACAGGGGAGCTCAAGAGTAATTCCAATCCAATTAGAGAAAGAAAACAAGATGAAGCCAAGTTTTACAGACCACTGGCAGATTTAGGTATAGAATTTCAGCAAAAAGATTCAAGTGGAGAAGATAAAACAGAAGAACCAAAAGGAGTCTTTTCTTCTATCAAAAAAATATTTAAACCTGGAAACAATAAGAATAATCATAAAAATAACGGGCACAAAAAAGAAAATTTTGCCCTACGAGATGCTTTAAATAAACTCACGAAAGATGGTGAGATTTCAATGAAAGATAATCAAGTTTCAGTGGCTGTTAAGCCAATGCCAGAACCTATCTCCCTTGATGCTCTAAAAGACAAAACACCAATTGCAGATTCAAAACCAAAAGAAGTAATATCTAGCCTTAAAAAAGACCGCTCTGCCAGCCAAGAAGAAATGAACAAATTGAAAGATTTAATTAGCGCGGTAGATGAAACTCCCAAAGAAGTTGCGACTCCTGAATCAACTCCTACTCCAACTCCTGCACCTACACAAAGTTCTACTGAAGAAAGCAGAGTACAAGAACCACCTTTAACTAAAGGAAATATAAAAGAAGTGCCAGAAGATGTCTTAAGAAAAATTTTAGAATAGAAATGGAAAAACAGAAATGCAATAAATGCTCGCAGGATTTTATTTTAGAAACTGACGACCTTGGTTTTTATAAAAAAATGAAGGTGCCAAACCCGAAAGTTTGCCCTGATTGTCGCTTTATCATGAAAGCGCTTTTTAGAAATGAAACCACTCTTTATTCTGGACGTAAATGTGGGCTTTGTGGCAAGGGAGTTATCTCCATGTATAATCCGAAATCTCCATACACTATTTATTGTTATGATTGTTTTTATTCCGAGAAGTGGGAACCTAAAGATTATGCTCTAGATTATGATGAAAGTCGTCCATTTATAGAACAATTTGCAGAGCTTCTAAAAAAAGTCCCAAAAATAACTACATATATTTCTTTAGGAGACGGACCTAATATAAACAGTGAGTATGTAAATATGGCAAGTGGCTGTCGCAACTGCTATCTAGTTTTTAATACTAGCCCTGCGGAAGATTTAATGTATTCTCGGGGAATTCGGTATGGAAATGATTCTTCGGATATGTACTTCGGTACTAATTTTGAAAGATGTTATGAATCCATAAATGTGCAGGAGTCAAACGGCATACTTTTTGGACAAAACATTACTGGTTCTGTGGACTGTGCTTTTGTTTTAAATGGTCGCGGGCTTATAAACTGCTTTGGTTGTGTAAATTTAAACAATAAAACAAATTATTTCTTAAACCAGCCTTTATCTGCGGAAGAATACAAAAGGAAAGTTGATGAGATAATGGTGTCTCATCAAAAAATAGAAGAATTTAAAAAAGAATTTAAGAAACTTTGCCTTGCCCAACCCATGCGGGAGAATAATAATATTAAAACTGTGAACTCCGTTGGAGATTATCTCTTTGAATGTAAGAATGTCCGTGATTCTTTTGAGGTTACTAATAGCGAAGATTGCCGATACTTGTTTTCATCAAAGCATATAAAAGATTCTATGGGTACCATAGGATATGGAACTAAATCGGAAAAATTACTTGAAGTAGTAGCTACAGGAGTATCTAGCAATGTAGTCGGTTCTTATGGGGTAGAAAATTCAAACGATGTTCTTTATGGTTTTTATATAAGGAGTTGCAAGAATTGCATAGGTTGTGATGCGCTTCATCATGGAGAGTATTCAATTCTAAACAAACAATATAGTAAAGAAGAATATGAAAGGTTGCGGGAGAAAATTATCAAAGAACTTACTGATGCTGATTTGTATGGACTCATGATTCCGACTGAGCTTGCGCCTTTTGCTTATAATGAAACTATAGCTCAAGACAACTTTCCATTAACGAGAGAAGAGGCACTGGCAAAAGGCTTGCGCTGGGAAGATGATATTCAAAAAACAGAAGGCAAAGAAACAATAAAGCCGAGAGATATTCCTGACCATATAAAAGATGTGCCGGATTTCATAACTAAAGAAGTGCTACAATGTTTGGATTGTAATAGAAATTACAAAATTACCGAACAAGAGTTGTTGTTTTATAAAAAGATGAACCTGCCCATACCCCGAAAGTGCTTTTATTGCAGACACAAAGACCGCATTGTCCGCCGAGGACCTTATAAATTCTGGAATCGTGCTTGTGCTAAGTGTGAAAAGGGTATTGTTACCAACTATTCGCCAGAGCGACCAGAGATAGTGTATTGTGAAAAATGTTATCAAAAGGAAGTTTATTAGCTTTAGGATTAATTTACTAAACTAAATTACTTTACCTAACTAAAGTATAAAAACATGGAATACAAATCAGAAATTAAAAACTGTCAAAATTGTAAAAAAGACTTTGCGATAGAGGTGGAGGATTTTCAATTTTATAAAAAGATTGGGGTGCCTGCTCCTGCTTGGTGTCCACACTGTAGATTTATCCGTAAAATGACCTTTATAAATGAAAGATCTTTATATAAAAGAAATTGCGGTAATTGTAATTCTTCTATCATATCTATGTTTAATCCCCAAAGTCCAATAATTGCATGGTGTATTAAATGTTATTTAAGTGATGTTTGGGATGCTCGTGACTATGCGCAAGATTATGATTTTT
>JAIOPY010000015.1 GCA_021413625.1 Candidatus Nomurabacteria bacterium
TTTTATCAACCAAAGGAAGTTTTTCTATGGCGTGTTTTTTAAAAAGAAGATTTGCTTCATCTAGAGTTGTTTTTTCTGTGCCGGTAATAAGTTCAGTCGTCATAACTTCTTTAATCGGGGTTTGGCTGTTGTTTTCAAAACGCAAATCTCTATTTGTTACTATACCTACCAACTTTCCACCACTATCAACTACAGGCAACCCGCCGATATTATGTTTCTTTTGAATTTGCAGTGCATCACCCACAGTGGCATCTATGCCCAAAGTAACTGGGTCAGAAATGCGACCAGACTCGTATCTTTTTACTTTAAAAACTTCTTTAGCTTGGTCGCTAATAGATAAATTTTTATGAATTATTCCGATGCCGCCCAATTTTGCCATTTCTATTGCCATGGCAGACTCCGTAACTGTATCCATTGCCGCAGACATAAAAGGAATATTTAAAGAGATATTTTTTGTTAGGCGAGTTTTTATTATGGAATTTTTAGGTAAAACTTCACTATATCTAGGCACTAGAAGCACGTCATCAAAAGTGAGCCCCTGCCCCAATGGATTTGGAGTATTTTTAGATTTAGATTTTTTAATCGCCATATTGCTATTCCCTATTATACTTGGAAATAGTTTTTGAGTCAATTTAATTAGATATTTCAGAATCTTCATCTAAATTTAAAATTTCTGCTACTCTCTTAGAATATTTTGTTATTAATGCTCTGCAATTTTTTCTAACTTCTGGTCTTGTTTCCATAACCCGCGATGCCAGATACATATATTTATCAAAAAGATTTGTTTCTAGTTTTTCTTCTCCGTATAGATAAGCTTCTGCTTCTTTTTTAAATTCATCCCATAATAAAGCCAGTTTTTCTTCAGCTCCCGACATCGGCACTTTTTCTTGTCTTTTTACACTAGAGATAAACATTCCCATTATTCTTTGTGATTCTGCTAATAAACGATAGGTTGAATAATCTTTGAATTCCGTTGCTCTAAACTCAACTCTATAAATAAATTTATTATTTCCAGTATCCTTCAAAGTTTCTCGCGCTCCTTTATGAAAATGAATGGATTCTGAAGTTTTTCTATTTTTAATACGATTAGAACTACTAAAAGCAAAAGTAAGGATGTCGTTTATTAAACCTAGTTCAGGCACTTCAGTAGCTTCAGGGTTACTATCCGCACCTTCTATCATCCGCTCCCAGTTTCTAATGGTATTTGGTATGCCAAAGTTTATGTGCAAGGAAAGAGGTTTTTCAGGGTCAATAATTTTTTTACCGTCCCCTTTTTTAAGAGGGACTATGCCTAAATTTGTTATTTCTTGTAACATTCTAGCTTGCACCCATGGGCTGTAAGAAAAATTTGGGTTCATTTCATGTTTACCTTCAGTTTCAGATACATTAGGAATATCAATTTGGTCAAAAATACTTCTAAAGATAGGCAAAAAGTCTTCATTTGGAATCTCTATTTCTATGCCAATAGTAGGTAAAGGGTTATTAGGGTCCATGAACTCAGACTCTCGTTTAGATAAATGTTCAGCAAAAGCTTTATTTCTTTCATAAATCTCCTCATTAGTAAGGTTTGGGTTGGCTAGTTTATCTAAAATAATACGAAGGCGTAACGGAGGCAACGCTGTAGTTTCTATACCTGAAAATCTACCAGTACAAAGACTGTTGGCAGAATATATAGCGTTCATTACAATATCTGTATCTATAAACTCATTCGTATCAGGAATGTGCCATTCTTTTTTCTTAGATACTATATTTGGTTTTTCCATTGAAGACATAAGTTTATTATATAGAATTAGCTTCAGCCCCTTTTTTATAAAAAATCAAGTCGTCTTTTGAATTTTTCCAAGTTTGCTGAACATCATCTAGGATGCGCCAGCTCTCTAATACTTCCTCGCTTGATATAAATATATTATCATTTCCTGCTACAGCAGCAAGAATAACCCTGTCATAAGCATCTGGCTCTTGATTTATATTAAAAATCAAGTTGTTACCATCTTTATAATGAATTTTAACTTGAGTAAGTTTTTCATTCAAAGCTTTGCCAGTAGTAAGAATGATAGGCACTCCTTTCCATAGGCGGTCATTGGAAACAATATTCATAGAAACAAAAGTCTCGGTCATACTTTGCGGATTTTTCACTTCTTGTCTATAACCTTCATATTGTCCTCGCTTTACGCATTCATGTTTGGTTATATCACAAACAATTTGTAGTTCCTTTAGAGCTTCGTACCTAGAGTGTCGTGCATCTTGGGCTCCATGCTTCATTAGTGTTATAGCAGTAAGTTCTAAAAGATGACTTTGCACAAAATCTTGAAGTGCGCCAGTTTGTTCATAAAAATTAACTCTCCCTTCAATATCTATTTTTTCAGTAGCAATAATTTCTATCTTGCTTACATTGTTTTTATCCCAATCTTTTTTAACTATTTCCTGTACGGAATTTTTTGCTAGGTAATGGTCAACACGGTAAATTTGTTTTTCATTAAAATATTTTTTTACATGGGCCACAAGGTCTTGAGCGGATGTTAAATCCTTACCGAAAGGCTTTTCTAACATTATTTTAATGTTATCTTTATCAAAATTTTTACTGATTATCTCTACTGCATCTTTTACTCCTTCAGGAGGAATTGCTAAATGAAATATTTTTTCACCATCGCCTGGAATTAAATTTTTTAAATTAGGATAATCTTTACGAGAGACAAGAATAATCTTACCTCTAAAATTCATATTTTTAAGCGCTGGTAATAAATAACGCTTGGCTAAATCTCCAGAAGCGCCGAAAATTATGTAATTTATTTCACTGCTGTCCATTTATTTATTGATTTTATGACCTCCAAAAGCATTACGCATAGCTGCTAAAAGCTTGGTAGCAAAGTTCACCTCTCCTTTTTGAGAAGCCAACCTTACGTCAAAAGCTGCCTGCATCGCAGGAGTTTCTATTTTAAAATCTTTAGCAGTTTCAAGCGCCCAACGAGCTTCTCCAGATTCGGCGACAAAGCCATCTATACCATCAAGTTCCCTATTTTCTTTTAAAGCATCGCGAGTAAGTTCATTTAACCAAGAAGTGATAACACTATGATGTTGCCAAACATCTCCCGCGGAAACTAAATCAATATTTTTATATGGACCTTCTTTTAAAAGTCTGTAACCTTCAGCTAAAGACTCCATCATGCCGTATTCAATAGCGTTATGAGTCATTTTTACAAAATGTCCTGCGCCACTTTCTCCAAAATGATGATAAGCGCCTTCGGGTTTAGCTAAAGTTTTTAAAACTGGTTCAATAACTTTAAATGACGCTTCGTCACCACCTGCCATCATAGAAAAACCATTTTTATAACCCCAAACTCCCCCACTAGTTCCTACATCCATAAACACAGAACCAAAACTTGCCACTTTCTCTGCTCTTTTTTTAGTTAACCTAAAGTCTGAGTTGCCACCATCAATAATAATACTGCCTTTTGGTAATAATTTTAGCCAAACATCTAGCTCTGCTTCCATCACATCCGAAGGCAACATAAGCCAAACTACTGGTTTATCACTTCCAAAAGCGGCTAACACTTCTTCTTTAGTGTAAGCCGGCACCATGTTTAAGCTTTTGGCTTCATCCACTGGGCCACGACTAATGTTATGAGCAATCACTGTGAAATTATCTTCATGGAGCTTCTTTGCTATTTGCCAACCCATCTTACCTAAACCAATGACTGCTATCTTCATATATTTTTATTTATTATAGTCACTAAATATTTTTAATAATGGAACCTTTTTTAAAATCTGCGCTGGTTGCAGAGGTAAACTAATTTCATTTTTTAAATCTTCAATTACTTGCCACTTGTCTCTACCTTGAGTAAATACCACCGCTTCGTTTAATTGTGATATTGCTTTAGGTGTAATGGTAATACGCTCAAAAGTTTCCGTTATATAATCAAAAACTAAGTTTTGAGAGTTTACAGCGCCACTTTGAGGTAAAATTCCTGCTACATGACCATCTTTACCTACACCAAAAAGCCCTATCTTATAATCAGTATTTTTAAACTCCTGCTCTAGTATCGCATTCCATTTTTGAGCTGTCAAAGTTCTATCTAAACCCAATAAAACAGGAATTAGAGTCGCCTCTGGTAGATTAAAACCATTTAATATCATTTGATACCAGTTGGAATTAATGTGATTAATTGGGCCATAACGTTCATCGGTTAAAGTCACCGTTAAATTTTTATGAGGATGTTGTGAAATAATTTTTGCAACCTCTATGCCGAGCGTCATAGAAGAGCCTCCTGTCATAAACCATAAAACTTTTTTACCAGCATTCAACTCTTCTAATATATGCCGAGCGATAAAATTAGCTGGAGTATTTACCTCTGTAACTGTTTGTATATCTAAATTCATAATTAAATTTTGACTCCTTCTTTTTGTAAAAGCATTCTTTTAGTTTTAACTCCGCCTTTACCAGAATATCCGCCTAGCTTACCATCACTTCTTACAACCCTATGACATGGCACAGTAGGCGCACATGGATTTGCGCCTACTGCATTTGCTACCGCGCGCACCGCAAGCGGTTTACCCACCTTTTTTGCTAAATCTTTATAAGTGACAACTTTACCTTTAGGAATTTTAATTAAAGCTAACCAAACTTTCTTTTGAAACTCTGTGCCTCTTAGTTTTTTAAAGTTAATTTCTTTCATAAGAATTAATCATTATAATGAAATAAGGAATCAAAATCTTTTGGAACTACGCCATTAAATTTTTCAGCTACTTTTTCTTTTATAATAGCCATAAATTTTCCTCTATAAACAGCGGGCCATAAAGGATAAGTTCCTTTTTTGAATTCACTTCTGTATTCCGCAGTCAGCCTTATTACTTCAGGCATTACTAAACAAGATTTAACTACAGATAAAATAGCTCTTAGCTCTTTAACCCTACTTTCATGTTTTGGGTCAGTAAAAAATTCTTTCAAAATTGAAGGTGTGTCGCCTGTAGGGCTTTTAACATCTTTAAATATGTAACTTAAAAGTGTTCTGGTAGCACTATCCATATATGCTTCCCATAGAGCATCTAATCTTTTTTTTGCTATAAGCAAAGCTCCATCCTCAAAAGTTCCAGCATATTTTTTAGTACTTATGCGAACATCTTTAATTTTATGTTGAGCCGCCATTGTTTTTGCAAAGAAATCAAGTTGGCTTGAAGTTAGTTTTGAGTGAAAAAATGCTTCCCAATTAGTGTTTGGATTATCTAAAACAGTAGCTACTAAAACACTCAACCTAATACCATCACCATGTTGCGGGATTAAAGACACACCTCTATAAAAAGCATCTACCCATTCTTGCTGTGCTGGTGGTCTTTTTACTTCTTTGTTTGGTAAACCTTCGTTCATTCATTAAATTATACATTAAAAACACAAAACCCGCCTGTCACACGGATTAAGTGTAAACGAAGCGGGGTGGTTAGATGCCTGAAACTGGCTTTTCTTTCTTTGACGACGGCAGAGCGTCAATCAACAGCCAGACAATGACAAGGAAGAGTATCCACGGCAGCGCGAGCTTCTTCATGCTTTATCCTTGTTGTGAGTAGAGCTAGGGGTTCGCCGACTCGGACGCCTGAGAGCCATCCGAGGGTGACTCTTCGCGCTTGGACGGTAAGGAATCAACGAAGATGCGCCGACTGCCTCCGATGGCGCGGAAGAACTCCACCTTGCCTGTCGCCATCCAGTAGTAGATGGTGCGACGGCTGACGCCTGCGATTTCACACGCCTTATCAACTGACACGTTCTTTCGGTCGTTCATAAGCCCTCCAGGGACGGGTTTCAAGCTAAATGATAGATTTTACAAACACATTGTCAAGCAAGTTAATATAGTTTTTTAGACAGATTTATGCTATAAATTAAATGTTTTACAAGATATTAGGGGATCGCCTGCCTTATGGGTAAGGAGATTTTCTAGAAAAATTAGGGGATCGTCTAATGGTAGGACAGGGGCCTTTGAAGCCCTTAATCTAGGTTCGAGTCCTAGTCCCCTAGCCCTTCTTCGCCTTTACTGTAATTATTTATGAATTTTTTAATACTGGAATCTTGCCGAGAGGTTTTTCAAAATGATGAATATCTACTCTCGCGCCTTTTTTGTCGTTATACCATTCAAGACCCCAAGTCCAACCTCGGTCTTTTAAGAATTTTGCAATCTGGGGTGTAATGGTTCCAGGGTTATCTATATTATATAACTCTTCATACCCAGGGGCGATAGTAGCATCTGGGTTTTCTGGTGTCACTGGAATCCTACCTTCTCCTCCAAAATAAGGATTAAGTAGTGGATTTATATCTATCGCCCAGCCCATAGCATGCATAGAAAGTTCCTTACTTCCAGAAATAGGCCCTACTTTTGTTCGCGGATTAAAACCCGAAGCATTATTGGCTTCCATAGATTTGTCATCACTAAAATCATAATCTGGGTGAGCCACCGGCACTACTTTATTTACCGGAAACTTTTCTGATATTAAAAATTGAAAGAAATCTTCCACATCTTGTTTCAACCTTTTATCCACCACCATTTGCCCTTGATGATATTTACCATCAAACGACAAATACTTTACCGTAACAAGTTCTTGCATTTCAAAAATCTCTTGTGGAATCTCAAATTTTGGATTCGGGCGCAATGCCTGCTCGCGAGTCATGGCACTGTCTATTATCGGGTTCTCTAAGGTTCCCAATGGAGCAGATTCTTTTTTTAGGAATGATTCCTTCATTTATTTGTTATCCCCTAAAATTTCTACTAGTGCTAACTCAAGCGGAAGCTCGGAGATGAAGGCATTATCTATATTTTGATACGCTTCAAGTAGTATAGAGAGTGCTTTGGAGCGGAGCATGCCGTCTTTGTCTTCTTTGGCGAGTTTCTTTAAGAATTCCAAATCAGTTTCGCCTAAATCTTCTCCCATTTCATCCTCTAACTTTGGCGCATAGCGCAAAATTATGGCAATGCGAAGCTTTTGAATAATAAGTTTCAGGTAAAGTTTCATATCCAGATTCTCCCCAGAGGCTTTACGCACCGCTTGTATCCCCTCTTCTAAATCTTTTTTAGCGATTGCAGAAATAAATTCATTTACTAGCACACCCTTTGGCGCGCCAGTTATTTTTTCAACTTCTTCTTTATTTATCTTTTTCTTCTTACCGGAAAAGTTTATTACTTTCTGCAACCCTCCCAAGGCATCTCTGAATGAACCGTCACCCAGTATTGCCAGCAACTCTGCACCACCATTTTCCAGTTCATAACCTTCACTACCCGCCACATCTTGGAGCATCTTTTTCAAAACAGAATCATTTGGCTTTCTAAAAGTAAAAACCTGACAACGAGAAATTATTGTTTCCGGAACTTTCTGGAGTTCAGTCGTAGCTAAAATGAATATCACGTGCTTTGGTGGCT
>JAIOPY010000017.1 GCA_021413625.1 Candidatus Nomurabacteria bacterium
ATGATATAATAATTATATGAAAAAATTTGAGGAAATGAAATTTAATTTGGGTGTTTTAAAGGGAATTTCAGCTAAAAACATTGAAGAACATTTAAAGCTTTATGCTGGTTATGTCAAAAATGCAAACTGGATAATGGAAAAAATGGCCGAATTGGACAGTGCTAAAGACGCATATATTTCCGGAGAGATGTTTCGCAGATTTAGTTTTGAATACAATGGCATACGCAACCATGAGACATACTTTAAGGCTTTATCTGGTGGAGCAAAAAGTTTAAACAAAGAAAGTGAATTGGGCAAAAGACTGATAGAGCTCTTTGGGTCTATGGAAACCTTTGTGTCTGAATTTACAAACCTAGCCCTCACTAGAGGTATAGGTTGGGCAATGCTCTGGTATGATAAAAAAGATGACAGATTTCTAGCATCTTGGGTGGACGAACAACACCTTGGTCAGCTTCAGGGCTGCACATCTATACTAGCTTTAGACATGTGGGAACACGCTTTTGTATATGATTACCCAACCTCAGAAAAGAAAAAATACATTGAAGCATTTTTTGAAAATCTAAATTGGGAAGTGATTGAAGAAAATTTTAAAAAGGCTCAGTAGATAAAAATCAAGAAAAGATTTTTAATTCAAAAACCAACTTTTAACACTTCTACCAAAAAGCATATAAATAAAATATGCGTAAATTAAAATTGTAAGCATAAGCGGAAAATCTGGAATAGCAAAGGACGCAAATGGAAGTTTGGAGAAAAAATCAACAACAAACAACTCATAATGTAACAACCAATATGAAATCATTCCAAATGGCACAGAAAGACCATACCAAATAACGCCAAAAAAACTTGTCAGAAAACCTAAAAACATTGTAAGAGGAATCAAAGGTAAAATTAAAATATTCGCTGGTAGCGCAACTAAAGATAAGTTACCCATTTTATATACAACAAAAGGTAAAACAAAAATATAAGCTGCGCTTGTAACTGCAATAATATCCCGCAAGCCAAAAGTTTTTGGCACCCATAAAAAATATTTTTCAACTCTAGGCGCAAAAAATATTACCGCGACGGTAGCAATAAATGACAACTGAAAAGACACATCAAATACCAGAACAAATGGATTAAGTGAAATCATAGCTACTCCTGCAAGGATTAATGCTCGCCCTACATCATAATTTCTACCAGTTGCGCGAGCTATGAGAGCAAGTGTTGCCATTAATCCCGCACGCAAACCTGTAGAACCGGCGCCAGTCATTAAAACAAAAAGCGATATAGCCAAAATACCCATGCTAATACCAAAATTTAGCGGGAGAAATGTAAAAAACTTCATAACCCATTCCGCTACTATGGTTATGTTAAAGCCAGACAAAGCCACTATATGTATGGTGCCAGTATCAATAAAACTCTGTCGCAACTCCTCACTAAAAGCAGACTTTTCTCCTAAAATTAAACCACTCATAAGTAAACTCTCTGGGGGATGTATAGCGAGATTCATTTTTTCTAAAAATTTATTTTTTATGAAAAACAGGGCATTTTTAATAAGATTCCCATTATTTTGTGAAAGAACTTCAATGTCCGCATAATTCATTAAATAATGAATTCCGTCTTTTCTTAAATAATTTATGTAATCAAAATTTTTGCCTTGGTCTGTAATAAAATTCTCGGGTTTTTCTAAAACACCTGTAAAACTTATTTCATCTCCGTATTTCAAAACTTCATCAAGGCTCACCGTAACTAAAACTTTTGTTTTTTCCTCACCTTCCTTTATCTCCACAGTTAATTTTTGATTATTCTCTCTTTTATCTGGGTCATCTATAATGATTCCAGAGAACATAACTTTTTTATTCACTTGGGATTCAAAAACAACAGGCGCAGATTTATCTGCCATATGAAACCTCAAAACCCCTAATGAAAATAGTAATACAAAAACTGAGAAAATTATTCCTAGATTATCTCTAGAAACTAAAACAAAAAATAAAATCAGGAAAAAAGAAATAATTCCCAATAAAATTATTAAATATAAATTTAAAGATAAAAAGGAGCGGATAAATACCCCAATAGCAAAACCAAAGCAAATTGCATAGAAAACTCTATCCCTCATAAAATCTCTAAATCTCGGGATTGCTTTTTAGAATGGTCTGGCTGGGATAGGGACCCAGAGAACCGAGGACCTGATAAAAAGTAATCCCGAGATTTTATATAACTGGCTCGCCTTCTGCAAAACTTGTGGCAATTAAATCCGCTCTCTCATTCCACCTGTCTCCATTATGCCCTTCAACGTAATTCCATTTAGGTTTAAATTCTTGAGTAAGCTCATAAAGCTCTTCCCATAGTTCCTTATTTACTACTGGCTTTTTGGCAGCGTTGCGCCAATTATTCTTTTGCCAATTAAAAATCCATTCGGTTATCCCTAAAATTACATACTTAGAATCAGAAAAAAATTCTATAGGTGTGTCTAATTTGTGTTTTTTTATATACTTAAGAGCTTCAATAGGTGCAGTTAGCTCCATTTGGTTATTGGTTGCATGCTCAACTCTACCTCCAATTTCAACAACATCTTCTCCCATCAAAAAAATAGCCCCCCACCCCGCTTTACCCGGGTTCCCCTTTGCCGCTCCATCCGTATAAATTTGTATTATTTCTTTTTTCATAATTAATAAATATCTTCTACTCTTAATCTTAACTCAACTCTACCGCCAAATCTAGATAAGTCAAAAGTGGCTAAAAGATTAACATTCAAGCCTTCTGCTAAATTTGTTTTAAAAGAATCTTTGTTAGAAAAAAAAGAAATTGCTTTGGCTCTGTTTTTACCATCAGAAAAAATAATTTCTAAATGCTCCCCAGAGCCATTTTTGCCAAATTTTTTTAGGTTTTCTATTTTTACTCCTTCAAATAGAAAAACTGGTTTCGGATTTGAAAAACCAAATGGCGATAGCTTCTCTATTTCTTGCCAATTTTTAATATTTACATCACTAAGAGTTAACTTCATATCATAATTTACTTCTTCTGTTTTTGAAGAGCTCTTTTTTAATTTACTAAAGGAAAGAGATAAGGATTCTTCTAAGAAATGAACCTTTTCGGCGTGTACAGTAAAACCACCAGCTAGTTCATGCCCTCCAAATTCTAGAAAAGATTCAGAGGTAGCAGTCATCAATTCTACAACTGACACAGACCCATCACTTCTACAAGAACCTTTTATTAAATCATTTTCATCCTTCCCCCAAACAAAAACAGGTTTTTTATGTAAATCACATATTTTACCTGCAACAAGTCCCAAAACGCCTATGCGCCAACTTGGATTGCCTATGACTATCACATCTTTATCTCCACGCGCAGAACTTGTTTCAAATTTTTTATTTACCTCTCTCATGATTCCAGTAACAATAGTTTTTCTTTCATCATTTATTTTTGACAAATGACTAGCAAGCATTGCTCCCTCTACTTCATCTTCAGTAGAAAGAAGCTCAAATGCCCGCAAGGGGTCATCCATTCGCGAAGCAGCATTTAACCTAGGGGTAACCATAAAACCAATGTCATCCTCAGTTAAAT
>JAIOPY010000033.1 GCA_021413625.1 Candidatus Nomurabacteria bacterium
CTTCTTAGAAGAGCCAAGCACTTTGAAAACAGCGCCTAGTGTGCCGCCGGAATTGTCTGCTATTTTTACTAAACTTCTTGGTTGAATCATAAAATTAAATTATATTGCTACAAATTTTTTGTCTTTAGAAATCGGCCTAGCAGAAGCTATCTCCACTTTGTCTCCTACTTTGTATTTATTTTCTTCATCATGCGCTTTGTATTTCTTGTTCACTTTATAGAACTTTCCATACAAAGGGTGTTTAATAAATCTTGAAACTGATACCACGATGGTCTTGTTCATTTTGTCAGACACTACAACACCCTTTAAGGTATTAACCTTTTTATTTTCCACTTTTGAATTTTCGGTTTTCTTTTTCATATTTAAAATCTTTTGGTTAATAAATTAACGGTGTTTAAGTTCTGTAAGAATTCTGGCAATTTGTTTCTTTAAAGAAGAAGCTTCCTTAACATTTTTAGACCTTGCTCCTTCTGCCTTAAAATGGATAACTCTAACACTTTCCCTTAAAGTTGCCAAATTTTTTTTCAGCTCCTCTGTTTTTGTCTCTTTTAAATTGTCTTTTTTCTTTGCCATATATTTATAGTGAACCTGTTGAACTATTATTGTTTATGAACTCTGGAAATAACTCTAGTTTTAACAGGCAATTTTGTTCCTGCTTTTCGTAATGCTTCTCGGGCGACGCTTTCTTCTACTCCATCAACTTCAAAAATAATACGTCCAGGCGTTACATCAAAGCAATAACCTTGTGGGTCACCCTTACCCTTACCCATGCCCACTTCCGCTGGTTTTGCAGTATAAGGTCGGTCTGGGAAAATACGAATCCAGTATTTACCAGCCTTAGTTAAGGTTCTAGAAATAACCTTTCTAGAAGATTCAATTTGAGTTGATTTTACTCTAGCTTGGCTTTCTGCTTTTAAACCATAGGCACCGAAAGAAAGCTTGGTTCCTCTAGTTTCAGGCGAAAGAGCCTTCGGATTACTCCGCTGGGTTTGCCATTTTCTAAATTTTACTTTTTTCGGTATTAACATATATTTTAATTACTTTTAACTTCCTTTTCACCTGCATCATTTAAAGATATTTTTTTATCAGCAAAAATCTTACCACGATAAATCCAAACTTTTATACCAATAACACCATAAGGCAATGTTGCGCGTTCTCTTTTAAAATCAATATCAGCGCGTAGAGTTTGTAGAGGGATAGAACCTCTTTTTAATTCTTCTGTACGAGCAATTTCTGCTCCACCTAATCTACCTCCTAAAACAACTCTAGCTCCCTCTACTCCGCGAGCACCCATTACTTTTTCTAAAACTTGTTTAATAACTCTTCGGTAAGGCATTCTTTTTTCTAAGCCTTCAGCAATCATATAAGCAACCACCGCTGCGTCAGCTTCAGGGTTTGAAACTTCCATAATTTCAAGTTTGAAATCTTCCACCTTTGGTAAGCCTAACTTACTCATTTTTTTTATGATATCTTCTTTTAGTTTGGTTGCGCCTTCTCCGTTTCTACCAATGATAAGTCCAGGACGAGAAGTTTTGATTATAAATCTAGTAGCCTTTCTACTTCTTTCAATTTCAATAGAAGAAATATACATACCACGCAACTTCTTTTCCAAGAATTCACGGATGAGAACATCCCCTTTTAGGTAGTCACAATATTTTTTTGTATCAGCAAACCAACGAGATTTCCAATCTCGGAGCATTACTAATCTATGGGCATATGGGTGAACTATTTTTGACATAATTATTTTTTAGAAGTAGTCTTTTTAGCTACCTTTGTTTTTTTAACAGGCATTACCTTTTCTGCTAATACTAAAGTGACATGACTGGTGCGTTTATTTATTGGATGAGCTGAACCCATGGCTGCTGGCATCATTCTTTTCATTACTATACCTTTATCTACTCTTAATTCTTTTATAAAAAGATTCGCTTTTTCTATGCCTTGCTGTTTTGCATTAGCAATAGCACCCATTAAAAGTTTTTTGATTGGCAAACCTGCACGCTTTGCTAAAAAATCTAATTCCACTAATGCAGAATCTACATTCTTACCACAAACAAGCCCCGCCACTAAGCGAACTTTTCTTGGAGACTGTCTGTAATTTTTTAAGAAAGCTTTCATGGTAATTTATTATTTTTTAGAAGCTCCAGCCTCTGATGCAGCTGCGGTAGCGGATTTAGCTTGTAGAATTTCTGCTTCCTTTTTCTTTTGTTCTAATTCTTTTTGCATCTTTCCGCCGTGTTTTATAAATTTCTTAGTTGGAGAAAATTCACCTAGTCTGTGTCCAACCATATCTTCAGTAACTAAAACTTCTACATGAGTCTTGCCATTGTAAACACCAAAATTAAAACCAAGCATTTCGGGCGCAATAACAGAAGCCCGTTTCCAAGTTTTTATCATCGGAGTTTGAAGAGGGTTTTTACCAGCAATCTTTTTAAGAAGCCCTTCATCAACAAATATGCCTTTTTTGAGTGACCTTGTCATGTTTTTTCGTTTTTATAGCAAACAAAAAGCTCTTAACGAGCTTGGTTTCATAATAGCAAATTAGGGTAAAATGTCAAATTAAATAAAAGTGGAAGTCCCGGTCGATTTCTCGAGCCGGGACCTGGGGTGGGTGCTAGCGGGTGCTAGCGATATTGCGGGGAAGTCGGATGGGAACCGACTCAGTGAATGACTGCTCTGCTGTCAGCGCCGACCGCCGTGAAGCCGAGACGGATAGCCTGAACCGTACCGCGGGCCGGACCACGGTCCAGCCACGATGCGGTCTGAGGGTTCCGGCATCAAGCTGCCACGGTCCCTCACCCGGCGATCCAACTCCGCTTCGCGAACCCGTTTGTTGCCAGCGTGTTCGCGACGAACCTTCGCGTCTTCATGTCGTTTGGTATGAGCCATGCTCTCCAACCCCCACAGAACGAACTTTCGTTTATCGGAATTACTTATATAAAAGTCTATAACTTCTCTAAAATAACGCAATATGGAAAGTGGATAAAAACAAAAAACTCCCGAAGGAGTTTTTTGAAATCATTAAGCTTGTTTTTTACCTTTACCAGTTCGTCTGCGAGAAACAATAAATACATTGGAATATTTTTTAGGAGTTCTGGTTTTGCGTCCACCAGTAACTTTACCCCAAAGTGTTTTAGGGCGTTTGGTACCACGTCCTTGTCTACCTTCACCTCCACCGTATGGATGGTCAACTGGGTTCATAGCAGTACCACGCACTGTTGGTCGGATACCCTTCCAACGACTTCGTCCTGCCTTACCAAAATTTTGCAAATGATATTCTTCGTTGGAAACTGTTCCAATAGATGCATAACATTCCTCATTTATTTTTCTAATTTCAGTAGAAGGCATTTTAAGGTTAGTGTAACCATCAGCATTTGCTACCACTTGGGCGAAAATTCCTGCAGAACGCCCAATCTTAGCACCACCCTTAGGTTTGATTTCAACATTATATACAAAAGTTCCTACTGGAATATTTTTCAAAGGCATTCTATTACCAGTTGTTAATGGAGCTTTTTCGGAAACAACAAAAGAATCTCCTGGTTTAACAGACTTTGGTAATACTACATATCTTTTTTCTCCGTCTTTATATACTGCAAGACCAATAAAAGCAGAACGGTTTGGGTCGTATTCAACAGATTTCACAACTGCTGGAATATCTTTTTTGTCATACATAAAATCCACATCACGGAAAAGACGCTTATGACCTCCTCCTTTGTGTCTCATAGTTATGCGTCCTTGACTGTTTCTACCAACAGAACGTTTAAATCCGTAAGTTAAAGATTTAGTAGGCGCAGTCTTAGACAAAACACCTCTGTAGCTAACATTGGTCATTTGTCGTCTTGATTTACTTGTAGGTTTATATGTCTTCATAAAAAATATTAAACAAATTCTATCTTATCTCCTTTTTTTAAATAAACAACTGCCTTCTTGCCACCATCCTTCATGCTTACCTTGCCACGTAGTAATGTTTTTTTGTCTGGCACTGTTAAAATATTTACTTTAACTGGTTTTACTTTATAAAGCCCAAAAACTGCCTTTTTAACTTCTGTTTTATTAGCAGAAGGCGTAACGTCAAAAGTGTAAACATTTTGCTCTAGCATGTTTGTTGCTTTTTCAGTAATTCTAGGATTTTTAATTGTTTGTATTGCTGTCATATTTTTAAATATTATTTACCTCTTGATTCCAAAAACTTCAAACTCTCAGTTGGATTTTCTATTAAAAGGTATTGATGATTCAAAACTTCCAGTGGATTTAAATTTTTCAAGAAAACTATCTCCAGTGATGAAATATTTCTAAAGCTCTTCTCTGCTTTTTCATTTCTTGCAAATAGCGCAGTTAAAAGTTTTGGCTTTTTAGAAGTTGCAATATTTTTCAAACCAGTAGCCTTTGCTAATTTTTTCATTACCTCAATAGCATCTTTGGTTTTAATAGCTGGCATGTTTAAAGAATCAACAAAAATTATTTCTCCATCTTTCCATTTCTTAGAAAGTACAGAAAACAAAGCTTGCGCTCGCATCTTCTTAGAAATCTTTCTCTTGTAGTTCTTAGCTGATAGTGGACCATGAGTCACACCTCCACCAACCCAAATAGGGCTTCTAGAAGAACCGTGTCTAGCGCGTCCAGTACCCTTTTGTTTCCATGGCTTCTTACCTCCACCACGAACCTCTCCACGGTCTTTAGTGTCTGCTGTTCCAGCGCGCTTGTTTGAGCGCATACCTTCTACAACTTGGTGAACCAAGTCTGCTCGCCACTTAACGCCAAATACTTTCTCTGGTAAAGATATTGTTCCTGCTTCAGCTCCTTTTTGGTTGTATATTTTTGCTTCCATAATTAATTATCTGCTTACTATTTCCACTAAACTACCGCGAACTCCTGGAACTGCTCCTTCTACAAGCATAATATTATTATCCTTATCTACAGAAACAACTTTCAAATTTTTTGAAGTAATACGGTCTCCGCCCATGCGTCCTGCCATCCTCATGCCTTTTGGCACGTGAGTTCGTAGGCCACCACCAATGGAACCAGGCTCTCTTTCAGAGTGTTTTTGACCGTGAGTTCTAGGTCCTCCAGCGAAACCGTGTCTCTTAACAACACCTTGAAATCCTTTACCTTTAGAAGTTCCAGAAATCTGGACCTTATCCCCAGGATTAAACAAAGATACGTCTATAACATCTCCTTCTTTGGAATCACTTTTTTCGCCTGCTTTTAATCTAAATTCACAAAGATTTTTATAAGGTACACCCTTCATTTGCCCCAGTGTTGCTTTGTTAATTCTTTTTTCGTTTCTAACTCCAAAACCAACTTGAACTGAATTATATCCGTCTTTAGAATCTTCAAAAACTCTAGTAACGGTTACAGGACCAGCAGAAATAATGGTAACAGGAATAACCTTTCCATCTTCGGAAAAATATTCCATCATATTCTCTTTTGTTCCTAATATAAATTTCATAAATTAAATTCAGAATTTCTTTTAAAGCATCTTTACATCAATATCAACTCCAGATGGAAGAGATAAGTTGGTAAGCGCTTCAACCGTTTTAGCATTCGGATTAATTATATCAATCAATCTTTTATGCACTCTTATCTCAAATTGTTCTCGTGTGTTTTTGTAGATAAAAGAAGCACGATTCACTGTATATTTTTTTATTTCAGTTGGTAAGGGCACAGGACCAACAACAGTAGCGTCATAGCGCATAGCTGTATCAATTATCTGTTTAACCGACGCATCTAATATCTTGCTCTCGTAAGCACGAACTCTGATGCGAAGAACAACATCCCCTTCTTCTTTTCCTTTCTTAGCAGAGTCAACTGATTTTTTAATCTTTTTCATAACTCCGTCTGCGTCTGCTTTCGGTTTTTTTGTTTTTATTTCTTTAGTTGTCATAAATTTTAGGCGGAAATTTTAATAACGCCTAATCTAATACTATCCAAGAATTTTTGTAACCACTCCAGCACCAACAGTCTTACCTCCTTCACGGATTGCAAATCTTTGTGCTTCCTCTAGAGCAACTGGGGTAACCAACTTAACAGTTATCTTCACAGTATCTCCAGGCATAACCATTTCTGTTCCTTCTGCAAGAGTCACATCTCCAGTCACATCAGTTGTTCTGATGTAGAATTGAGGTTTGTAACCTTTGAAGAATGGAGTGTGGCGACCACCTTCTTCCTTCTTCAAAACATAAATTTCAGCTGTGAAATTATCATGAGGAGTAGTTGTTCCTGGCTTACAAAGAACCTGTCCGCGAGTAATGTCTTCTTTCTTAAGACCTCTAAGTAGAATACCTGCGTTGTCTCCAGCCATACCTTCTTGAAGGTTTTTATTGAACATTTCAATACCAGTAACTGTAGTCTTTTGAGTTGCTTTAATACCAACAACTTCAACATCTTCACCAACTTTTACCACACCTCTTTCAATTTTACCTGTTACCACTGTTCCACGACCTTCAATTGAGAAGATGTCTTCCACAGGCATAAGGAAAGGCTTGGTAATATCACGTTCCGGAACTGGAATATAGGTATCAAGAGCATTAGTAAGTTCAAGAATTTTCTTTGCCCATTCGTCATCAACTGACTTTGATTCAAGAGCTTTAAGAGCTGAACCACGGATAACCGGAGCACCAGCGCCATCAAAACCTTGTTTTGTAAGAAGTTCACGTATTTCTTCTTCAACCAAGTCAATCATGTCTTTATCGTCAACCATATCGCACTTGTTTAAGAAAACGATAATCTTTGGAACACCAACTTGTTTAGCAAGCAAAACGTGTTCACGAGTTTGAGGCATTGCACCATCTGTAGCCGCAACCACAAGAATAGAGCCGTCCATTTGAGCGGCACCAGTAATCATGTTCTTGATGTAGTCAGCGTGTCCAGGAGCATCAATGTGAGCGTAGTGACGAGCGTCAGTAGCGTACTCGTTGTGGGAAATGTTAATAGTAATTCCACGAGCTTTTTCTTCAGGAGCGTTGTCAATCTGGTCAACACCCTTTAGTCTAACTTGCTTTCCAGCCATGTTTAAAACATGCAAGATAGCTGCTGTTAGAGTAGTCTTACCATGGTCAACGTGACCAATGGTACCAACGTTTACGTGTGGTTTATCTCTTTTAAATTCTTCTGCCATATTCTTAATGTTTAATAGTTAAAACTTAACGTACGAGAACCAGTCGCTAAGGCCTAACTACTAATAAAATTAAACTAATAATAATTAAAAAAACCAATAGAAAAACTGCAGAAAGTGCAGTTATTCACATACTAACAAATTAAAAAACATTGTCAATACAGAGAAAATTGGAATTATCTACTATCTACTTTTTCCCAAAGCTCTTCCGCTTTTTTAAGCATATCTGCCATAAGAGATGGTTTATACATAAACGCTGTTAAATCCAGCGCCTTTACTTCATCCTCAACTTTACCCTCTTCAGCTGAAACCATCATTATTGGTAAATTATTAAAACGTTCATCACCACGAATCTTCTTTAAAGCTTCTAAACCAGTGACTGCTGGCATATTGTTGTCAGTAATAACAAGGTCGTATTTCTCAGTAGAGTTATAAAGTTTATCTAAAAGCATTTGTCCGTCCGAGACAACATCAACGATAAAGCCTTGTGCTTCAAAAAAATCAACATAATTGTCCCGAATTAAGTGCTCATCTTCAGCTATGAGTATTCTCCGTACTAATTTTTCTTTACCTTCAGGTGTATCTTGTTTAATTGTTGGGTCAAAAGATTCAGCCATAAATATATATTATCACAAATTCTTATAATTTCTAATTTCTTCACAAAGCTTTTTAGCTTCTTCCTCAGGATTTTGGGCTTGGGTAATCTGCCTACCGACTACTAAATAATCTGCTCCGTCTAAAAGTGCTTGAGTTGGAGTACCTACTCTGTTTTGGTCATTTAAATCAACTCCTGAAGAACGAACACCTGGAACTACTAATTTTAAATCTTTAAATGAATTATCCCCTCGGAGCATTGTTATTTCTTTTGGTGAACAGACAACACCAGAAACACCTGCCTCTTGTGCTAGTCTTGTTAAAACCAAAACCACATCATCCACTTCCCTGTTGTAAATTTGTTTAACTTCAGAAGGAGAAAAAGATGTAAGCATGGTAACTGCAAAAACTTCTTTCCCGGAAGATACGATTTCCTTCATCATTTTTAAACCACCAGAAGCATGAACGGAAATTATATCGGCAGCAATACTCTCTGCTCGCAGTTTACCAGTGTTAGGAATATCGTAAAGTTTAAAATCTACCCACACTTTTTCGGCACCAGCCTCTTTTAAAACACGTACTATATCTGGTCCAGATTTATCATATAAATTATGGATTTTAACTGCATATACAAGATGACCCACCTTTTTCACAAGCGCCACTACTTCATCTAAGTTTTGTATTTCGTCTATTGCAAGAATTAATTTCTTCATTTTTGTTGTTCTAAAAATTTCTTACCATGACCGACTTTAGTGTTAATCGGAATATTGTTTTTACAAAGTGGGCAATCTTTTGCTTCATACGTATCAATATATAAATTAGTCAAAGCAGAAATAGAATACTCGGAAGAAATAGAATTTATATCTTTATTTTTATTTACCATGGCACATACACCCACCACTTCTCCCCCACAAGTTTTAACAGCTTCTGCTGTTTTTAAGCTTGATAAGCCTGTAGTTATAATATCTTCAACTACTAAAACTTTTTTACCTTTAACATAGCCGTCATAACCCCGAGTAAAAACTTGCCCACAGTTTTCCGTTTTTTCAGTGTATATTCCTAATACTTCTTTACCAGTAAGCTCGCTTAAAAAGCTCGCCGTCCATTGAGACAAAATTATGCCACCTAAAGCGGGACCCACAACCACTTCTATATTTTTATCTTTATATTTTTCCGCAAAAAGTTTGCAAACCTTACTAGTTTCCTTTGTATGTGGATATAAAAAATCCTTATTAACGTAAGTATTAAAATGTAACCCTGAAGTTCCCACAAAGTGGTCATTTGGTAATATCGCCCCAACCTTAGTAAGTATTTCAATTACTTCATTCATTGCCTCTATCTTAACCTTTCCTTAACATCTCTAGCAAGGTATGGATTCCACATGGCACCTGTTGCAGACATCACTACATCTGCTCCAGCATCTTTATATTCAAAAAAATCATTCGGGGTGGTAACTCCTCCGACTCCAATAATTGTATAGGAATATCCTAATTCCTCCCGAAGTTTCTTTAATTTTTTAACCATATCAATTCCAGCCCACTTAATAGAAGCCCCACATACCCCACTACGCAACCTACCCTCTCCTGAGAGAGCTTGGTTTCCATTTTCATCAACAATTTCAGCTGATATTGTATTAATAACAGAAATACCTTCCACAATATTACCAATTTTTTTTACTAAATTTTTAAAAGCTTCGTCATCTTTAAAATAAGCAACTTTAATAACGAGAGGGGTGTTCCCAATAACTTCTTTTATTACAGAAGCAACTTTAACACTGCGTTCTATATCATAACAAAGTAAATTATTAGTACCTTCGTTGGGACAACTTAAATTTACTTCCATAACTTTTACTCCCGTATCTTTTAAAAGTTCGGCGGTAATACGATAATCATTTATATAATCTTCTGCGCTTTGGCCTTCTTTCTTAGTCCCCTGAAAACTCCCCACAACCACCTGACCTTCTTTTGCATACTTCACAACACTTTTTAAATCTTTTTGCCAAAATTCTGGCTCCTTAGATGGAACTCCAAAAGAATTGGTTATAGAAAGAGGTTCATGATAATTCTTATCAGCAATCAATTTGCCTTGAGCTTTTTCTAAGCTTAAATCCCCCTCAATTTTTACCGACAAAATATTTGGCGCTGGGTGACAAGGATATTTTCCACTACGAACTGTTTTATATGTCACAATATCAAACCCTTTATCTAGTGCAGCTTTAACAAAGTTTCCATTTATTAATGGTCCCGCAGGAATACCAAAAAGAGAATTAACTTTAAAACCGAAAAAATCATACTTTTGTTCGCTATTATTTTCTACTACTTGCCCATCAGCAAAAACCCCAAAAGGACCTTGTTCAAAGTTTTCTTCATAGGATTTATTTGGGTCGTAGAATGGCGTTTGAAGCATTCCTAGTATAGTATCAAAAAAATTTAGGATATCAAAAACATATTTTAAGGGGTTTTGAGGCTGACGAGCCGAAAACTTCAGGATTTTTTAAGCTTCAAAAAATCCGTACCGGCAAAATATGTTTTTGATAGTTAGACTATTTTCTCGCGGCAATAATAGTTTCAGCTACGTTGTTAGGCACAATGTCGTAGCGTAAGAATTCCATAGTGAAAGACGCACGGCCTTCAGTCATTGAACGTAGTCCTGTCATGTAACCAAACATTTCAGAAAGGGGCACAATTGCGCGAACAACTTTATTCATACCTCTATCTTCCATACCTTCAATAAGTCCACGTTTTGAAGAAAGATTGCCAGTAACATCACCCATGAATTTATCTGGAGTAACAACTTCTACCTTCATCATTGGTTCCAAAATTACTGGATTAGCACGTTTACATGCATCTTGGATGGCCATTGAAGCAGCGATTTTGAAAGCCATTTCGTTAGAGTCAACTTCATGGTAAGAACCGTCCCAAAGGTCCACAGAAACATTAACCATTTTAAATCCTGCAAGAATTCCGCGGTCCAAACCTTCTTTAAATCCTTTTTCACAAGCAGGAATATATTCTTGTGGAATCACACCTCCTTTAATTGAGTTTATAAATTCAAAACCAACTGAACGTTTAGTATTTTTTGGCAGGTCTTCTATCTCTTCTTTTGTAAGAGCTTCCATTGGTTTAACTTTAATCTTCACATGTCCGTAGTTACCACGTCCACCTGACTGTTTAATATATTTACCTTCAGCATCAGCAGAACCATTAATAGTTTCTCGGTAAGCAACTTGAGGTTTACCAACATTTGCTTCTACTGTAAACTCTCTTTTCATACGGTCAACAATAATTTCCAAGTGCAACTCTCCCATTCCTGCAATAATTGTCTCACCAGTTTCTTGGTCGGTAGATACTTTGAAAGTAGGGTCTTCCTGAGCCAGACGGTTAAGCGCCATACCCATTTTTTCTTGGTCGGCTTTTGTCTTTGGTTCAATACGTAAAGAGATAACAGGTTCAGGGAAAACAATTC
>JAIOPY010000018.1 GCA_021413625.1 Candidatus Nomurabacteria bacterium
AAAAAGGGGGTAGAATTAAATGATGAAATAATTTTCCCACTAGAAGCGAAGGACGATTATGGACGTATCGCAGCTCAAACAGCAAAACAAGTTATTATTCAAAAAATTCGTGAAGCAGAACGCACTTCTATAATAGACGAATATGGAACCAAAGAGGGCGAAATAGTAAGTGGTGTAGTTCAAAAAGTTGAAAGAGGAAATATTTATGTTGATTTTAATAGGGCAACAGGTATTTTACCAACTGAAGAGCAAATTCCAGGAGAATACTGGGAAAGAGGCCGACGTATAAGAGCATATCTATACTCTGTAGAAGACACACCAAGAGGCATCAACCTGCGTTTATCTCGGGCACATCCAAAATTCATAGAAAAACTTTTTGAAGTTGAAGCTCCAGAAATACAAAACGGTGTGGTTGAAATAAAAGGAGTCGCTCGTGAAGCAGGAGCTCGTTCAAAAATAGCAGTCTTTTCTAATGATGAACACATAGACCCAGTTGGTTCATGTGTAGGACAAAAAGGAACACGCGTAAATACTATAACCGGAGAACTCTCTGGAGAAAAAATAGATATTATTCCATGGTCAGAAGACCCAAAAGTTTTTATTTCTAACTCACTTTCACCAGCAAAAGTTATCTCTATTGATATAGATGAAAATGAACATAAAGCTATTGTTGAAGTTAATGATGACCAACTATCCCTTGCTATAGGCAAAGGTGGTCAAAATGTACGCTTGGCTGCAAAACTAACAGGTTGGAGAATAGATATCAAGGGTGATGGGACTCCAGAAGAAGTAGCCCAAGAAGAAACAACTCCGCTAGTTGAAAAAACTGAAGAATAAGATTACAATAGTTGCATGGCAAATATAAATCATAAACCTTCAAAATTCATGCTGAATTTATTGCATGTACTGCCTGCATTCGTGCAAGGCGAAACTGAAAAAGTAAATACTATAGTAGAAAATTTAAAAGGTAGTATTAATAAATATGAGTTGATAACTGAGTCTGGTCAGTTAAAACTTGACCGAGTAGGTTACTCGTCTCTTTTGTTTCCTTTTACATATGGTGCAATACCTAGCACTTGGGATGAAGACAACGACCCACTTGATATTGAAATTGTTAATGTAACCGAACCGCTAGAAAGAGGTTGTTTAGTAGAAGCAAGAGTGATAGGTGTCATGAAAGTTGAAGACGGTGGTGAAATAGATGATAAAATAATCGCTGTTCTTGCAGATGATAAAAGATGTGAACACATAAAATCTATAGAGGACCTAGGTGAACACTTTATAAAAGAAACAACATATTTCTGGGAACATTACAAAGACCTAAAAAAACCTGGCACCATGAAGATAAAAGGGGTTTTTGATAAGAGTGAAGCTATAAAAATCATAACGGAGTGTGAGGAAAGATATAAAAAAGACTATCTAAATAAGTTTGAATAAGGTTACTGTTTGGTAAAAAGCTACTTGGGTGTATAATTAAATAAGGTCAAAATTAGTATAAATTAATTTTAAAAATCTATGAAAAAATATATTGGTTTTATCATTTTAGCGAGCTTTGTATTCTCATTTTCTTTGGTGCTAGCGCAAGAAAATAGCAATACTAGCAATACAACACCAACATTAAACGCTACCCTACGTAACACATTGAGAGCGGAAATCTCAACTACGAGAGAAGCTTTTAAGGCTCAAATGCTATCAGAGCGTGAATCTTATGTAGCAGACCTGAAAGCAAAAAGAGAGGCATTTGCAGCAGAAGTTAAAGCTAAAAAAGAAGAATTCAGACAAACTAACAACGAAAGTAAAAACGAATTCCGTGATAGAGCCAGTGCAATAATGGAAAAAAGGTTTCAAGCAGCATTTATAAACCTAGAAAGAGCTCAAACTAAAATAGAGGAACTAATAACCAAAATAAATGCAGAAGGCAAAGACACAACCTCTGCCACTGAATCATTGAACTCATCTAAAGATAACTTAACAAACGCAAAAAATAAAAGTTGGAGTAAGAGAAGCTAAGGATATGCTAAAAGAAGCTCACAATGATTTGGTTCAAGCAATTAAAGAATTAAGAACCTTAAAAGAAAGTGAAGAAGATAGTAATTAATTTATTATAATATTAAAACCATTGTCGTTGGTTTTAAATTAAAAACTAACTATTAATAATATGGAACCAGAACAAAATTTAAACGGAGCTCAAGTTACTAATAATATGGTGCCAGAACAAAAATCAAATGGAGCTTTAATCGGCTCAATGATTATAATCATAATTTTGATTATTGGAGGTATTTATCTCTGGAAAACAGAGTTTAAAGCAAAACCTATGCCTGTAATTCCAGAAGAAACACCAGCAGATAGCACCTCTATGCAAGGGACCGAAGAGCAGACAGCTGCAGACACAGCTGAAATTGAGTACGAATTAAATAATATTAATTTAGAAACTTTAGACGAAGGCTTGTAAAATTATTTTTAAAAAACAACCCCGACATCCTAGGATGTCGGGGTTGTTTTGACAAAAGTAAGTAATAAATATAGAATCAAAATCTATGAAAATAAAAGTTAATAAATTGCCAAAAAGTGAAATTGAAATTGAAGGAGAATTAGATGCTTCTTTGTTTGAAAGCTATTTTTCAAAAGCGTTAAAAAAGATTGGTGAAACTGTAAAAATAGACGGCTTCAGAACTGGGAAAGTGCCAGAAAATATCCTACTTTCAAATATACCCGAGAGTCACATTTTAGAAGAAATGGCGGAACTTGCGCTTGGAGAACATTATCCTAAAATAATAATGGACGAGAAAATTGATGCAATTAGTCAGCCACAAATTTCTATTACTAAACTAGCACGTAACAACCCCCTAGGTTTTAAAATAAAAACATCTGTTTTACCAGAAATTAAACTCCCAGATTATAAACAAATTGCAAAAGACACAATTTCTAAAATTACAGATGCTGAAAAAAATATCACTGTTTCGGATGAAGACTTGGAAAATACCATCATGGATATTAGGAAATCTCGTGCGCCTAAAATGCATATCGCGGAGCACGAGCACAAAGATGGAGAAGAACCTCACACTCACGGAGAAGCAGAACTTCCAGAATTTAACGATGATTTTGTTAAAGCTCTTGGCCCCTTTAAGGATGTAGCTGACTTTAAGGAAAAACTAAAAATTAATATAAAACTGGAAAAAGAAAATCAGGCAAAAGAAAAAACAAGACTAAAGATAATTGAAAAAATAATTGAAGCTACGGAAATTGATTTACCAGAAATACTGGTTACTATTGAACTAGATAAAATCCTATATAGAATGGAATCCGATATTACCCAAATGGGCTTAAAGTTTGAAGATTATTTAAAACACTTAAATAAAACCTTAGAAGATTTAAGGAAAGACTTCAGAGGTGATGCAGAGAAAAAAGCAAAATTAGCACTAGTATTAAATGAAATATCAAAAATAGAAAAAATAATTGCGGATGAAGAGCAAGTAGCTAAAGAAGTAGCTCAAATTCTAGCACATTATAAAGAAGCTGACCCAGAACGCGCACGAATGCATGCAGAAAATGTTCTTACGAACGAACGTATTTTTCAATTCTTGGAAAACCAACAATAACTAGAGTCCTAAAACATGGAGTAATAATGCCATACGCACATATAGCCCATTTTGGGCTTGGCGGAAGTAAGCAGCGCGTGGGTCATCATCTACCTCTTTTTCAATTTCATTTATCTTTGGTAATGGATGCATAATTATTGCATCTAGTTTCATGGCTTTTAAATGGTCCTTTTTTAGGATAAATAAATCTTTTACTTTCTCATAACTTGAGACATCTAGGAAACGTTCTTTCTGGACCCGAGTCATATATAGCACATCCAACTTCGGCAACGCTTCTTCTAAACTTCTCAATTCTTCAAAAATAACACCGCTTCGTTTCAACTCTTCTATGAAATCTCTTGGTAACTCCAATTCTTTCGGGGAAATAAAATAAAATTTATTCCCCTCATAAGCACGGATTAACGGTAGAAGCGAACGCAGTGTGCGACTGTTTAACAAATCACCACCAAAACCAATGTTTAAATTATTAAGCCTGTTATGCTCTTTTTTTATAGTATAAAGGTCAAGAAAGCCTTGGCTTGGATGTTGATTGGCTCCATCACCAGCATTGATTAACGGTTTAGTGGAAACCTTAGCTGCTTTATCTAAAATACCCGCTTCAGGATGGCGAATAACTAAAACATCCGCGTAAGAACAAAGCACTTTAGTGGTATCTTCAATTGTTTCACCTTTATAGGTTGAAGTATTCTCCATGGCATTTTCAGCAGAAATAACTTTCGCCCCTAGCTTCAACGCTGCTGTTTCAAATGAAAGCCTAGTTCTGGTTGAGGGTTCAAAAAAGATACAAGCGATGATTTTATTTTTTAATACTTCGTTTATCACACCTCGATTAACAGCATCTTCCATTTTAGAAGCACTAGCTAAAATCTTTTCTATTTCTTCTTTATTAAATTGATTAGCTGAAAGAATGTTTTTCATTATTTAATTTATATACTCTTTGTAAGATTTTATCTCTAAATCATCTATCTTATATCTTCCTAGTGCTTTAATAAAAGCCCTCGCCAAATGTAAATCGGTAAAAAGTGGAATTTGGTTATCAACTGTTTCTCTACGTATGCGAAACCCATCAGTCACGGCATGCCCAGATTTTTTTACTTCGGTCTTACTTAAATTTACCACGAAGGCAACACTCTTACTAGAGATAATATCAATAACATTCGGTGACGCTTCAAATGCTTTACGGACAATAGCGCAATCAACATTTTGTTTTTTAAGGAACTCCGCGGTAGTGTCAGTAGCGAAAATTTTATAACCTAAAGCATTCAATAAATTAGCTGTCTCTAAAAATTTTACTTTATTTAAATTTCCTCCCAAAGAAAGAAGAACTGCCTTCTTCTTGAAATCAAAATTATTTGTACTTAAAACTGCCTTCAAAATAGCTTCATCATAATCTTTACCAAAACAAGCTACTTCCCCAGTTGAAGACATTTCCACCCTAAGCACTGGGTCAGCTCCCAATAATCTAGAAAAAGAAAACTGCGGAGACTTTACCACTACACTTTTGGGATAAATAAAATTATGTGTCTTTGCTTTACCAAAAAAGCTATCTACTGCGAGCTCTGGAAAATTCACATCCATGGCTTTAGATAATAATGGGAAAGTTCGGCTTGCTCGTAAATTTACTTCTATAACAAAAGGTTTATTGTCTTTAACTAAAAATTGTATATTCAGTGGACCACTAACATTAAGCGCTCTAGTAATTTTTTTAGAAATTTCACGTAGCTGAAATTCAGTGGAAGCATAAACTCTCTGAGTAGGATAAACAATTGTCGCATCTCCAGAATGCACTCCCGCATTTTCTACGTGTTCAGAAATTCCATATACAACAATTTCCCCGTTTTGAGCTACGGCATCAAACTCAAGTTCTTTTGCATGTTCTACGTATTTTGAAATAGTCACAGGGTAAAGTGGAGACAGTACAGCTGCTTTATTCACAAAATTTAATAACTGTTCTTTGTTATAGCAAACTCGCATGGCTGCACCCGATAAGACATAAGAAGGTCGGACCAAGACTGGAAAACCATATTTTTTGGTAAAAATATTTGCTTCCTTAATATTTGTAAAACTAGTCCATTTTGGTTGTAAAATATTTAACTCATCAAGTAATTTAGAAAACTTATTTCTATCCTCTGCCCTATCAATATCGGTAGCTTTAGTGCCTAAAATATTAAAACCAGCATTTGATATTTTTTCTGCTAAATTGTTCGGTCTCTGGCCACCTACAGAAATAATAAGCCCATAAGCATTTTCAAATTCAAATATATCTGCCACAGTTTCAAAAGATAAGTCTTCAAAATAAAGTCGGTCCGACATATCGTAATCAGTAGAAACAGTTTCTGGATTGCAATTTATAATAATTGATTTTTTGTTATATTTTTTAAGAGCAAGGCTGGCATTTACACAAGACCAATCAAACTCTACCGAAGAGCCAATATGGTATGGCCCACTACCTAAAACTACAACTGCGTCCTTGCCTACGGGCGATACATCATGGTGATTACCGTGATAAGTAAGATATAAATAATTAGTTTTGGCAGGCACCTCACCTGCTAAAGTATCTATCGCAAAAACTGAAGGTTTAATGCCTAAAGAAATTCTCAATTTACGAATTTTAAATTCATCTTTTCCAACAAGCTTGCTTATTTTCTTATCTGAAAAACCTGCTTGTTTTAAATTTAACAAGCTTTCTTTGTTGAGAGATTTATTTTTTAACAGTTTTCTTTCTAGTTTTACAATATTTTCCAACCTAGAAAGAAACCAGAGGTCAATTCCAGTTATTTTGTGGATTTTTTCAATACTTATCCCTTGTTTTATACTTTCAGCAATAGCAAAAATTCTTCTAGGTGTCGGAATACTTAAAAACTTTTGGACTTCTTTTTTATCTTTAAAACCATTATCGGTAATACTCTCTACCGCGCCTGATTGCATGCGAATAGCTTTTCCAAGAGCTTCTTCAAAGCTTCTGCCAATTGCCATAACCTCGCCAACAGACTTCATAGCACTACCGATTTGTTCATAAGCGCCCACAAATTTAACTAAATCCCATCTAGGCATTTTCACCACCACATAATCAAGAGCTGGTTCAAAAAAACTTTGAGTAACTTTAGTTATCTTATTTTCTATCTCAAGTAAACTTTTACCTAAAGCAAGTTTAGCTGCCACATAGGCAAGTGGGTAACCCGTTGCTTTTGATGCTAGAGCGCTAGAACGAGAAAGACGCGCATTTACCTCAATAACAAAGAAATCTAACTTACCATTTTCTGGATTTGGATTAAGCGCATACTGCACATTACACTCACCAACTATTTTTAAACTCTCTACTATCTTTATACTTGCTTGTCGCAGTCCATGATACTCTTCATTGTTTAAGGTTTGACTGGGAGCTACCACAATTGAATCTCCAGTATGGATACCAAGGGGGTCAAAATTTTCCATATTACATACAGTTACAATATTACCCAATTTATCTCGCACCACTTCGTATTCAATTTCTTTAAAGTGGTGTAAATATTTTTCAATCAAAACCTGTGGTGAAACAGCCAAAGCTCCTTTTGCAATTTCTTCTAAATCTTTTTCATTATAGGCAACACCTGATTTTTGCCCACCCAATGCAAAAGCAGCTCTAACCATAAGCGGAAAACCAATATTTCTAGCAACTTTTTTAGCATCATTTAAATTTGTGGCACTACCTGAAGGTGGCACTGGAATATCAATACCCTGTAAATGTTTTTTAAACTTTTCCCTATCTTCCGTAAGTTCAATAGATGAAACAGGACTGCCTAAAACCTGCACATTGTATTTCTTTAAAATTCCCTTTTCATCTAAAGCTAAACCGCAGTTTAATGCTGTCTGTCCGCCAAAAGACAAAAAAATACCATCTGGTCTTTCTTTTTTTATAACTTTTTCAACAAAATATTCATTAACCGGTAAAAAATAAACTTCATCCGCAAGTGTTTTAGAAGTTTGGAAAGTAGCAATGTTGGGATTTATTAAAATCACTTTTATTTTTTCTTCTTTTAAAGCTTTAATAGCTTGGGAGCCAGAATAATCAAACTCTCCTGCTTCGCCAATTTTTAAAGCGCCACTTCCTAGCACTAATATTTTTTTCATTAATTTTCCTTTATTATTTTTCATATTACTTTTTTTTATTTTTCAACAAACCAGCTCTTTTTAAGAAAAAATCAAAAACCCAATCTGTATCAATTGGCCCTGGAGAACTCTCGGGATGAAATTGCACAGACATAAATGGCAAACTTGTGTGAATAAGATCCAAGAAGTCATTTGATTGGAGCGGCCTGTTGGAAGACAAAGTACTTTCTGCTTTCCTGGACTTTCTTTGCCTCGCAAAAAAGATCCGGTGTGCCGTCTGGTTTCAAGAAAAGAAGACTATTTATCTCTATCCTGCCGCAGACGCGATTTCTTCCGGCGACTATCCGCTCTATCACGTGGATAGCGAAGGACATCTTCGTCATGGCCTGCGCACCCAATCCGATCTTCTAGCCTTTTGTGACCAAA
>JAIOPY010000019.1 GCA_021413625.1 Candidatus Nomurabacteria bacterium
AAAGAGATAACAGGTTCAGGGAAAACAATTCTGTTTAACTCAATAGGATTATTTTCATCACAAATTGTGTCTGAAGTAATTGTGTCTTTTAATCCCACTGCTGCAGCGATTTCTCCAGCGAATACTTGTTTCACTTCTTCACGGTCATTAGCATGCATTCTTAAAATTCTACCAATTCTTTCTTTGTTTCTAGTTCTAGGGTTGTAAACGTAACTTCCAGCGGCTAGAGTTCCAGAATACACACGGAAGAAAATAATCTGCCCCACGAATGGGTCAGTGGCAACCTTGAAAGCAAGAGCTGAAAACGGCTCCTTATCAGAAGCATGCCGAACAGACGGTTCATCATTTTCAGGATTAATACCTTGGATTGGAGGAATGTCAGTTGGAGACGGAAGGTAGTCAACCACGGCATCAAGCACTAACTGCACGCCTTTGTTTTTTAAAGCGGAGCCAGCAAAAACTGGGAAGATTTTATTCTCAATAACTGCTTTACGTAGAGTTTTCTTTAAAACAGCCATCTCTGGAACTTTACCCTCCAAATATTCAGTCATTAAAACATCATCTGTTTCAACTATTTTTTCAATAAGTTCGTTGTGATATTTTTTTGCATCCGCTAATAAGTTTTCTGGAATATCTTTTTCTATCACTTGATTACCCATATCTCCTTCAAAGTAATAAGCCTTCATGCGAAGTAAATCTACAACTCCTTCAAAATTTTCTTCCAAACCAATAGGAATCTGCACTCTTACTGCATTTTTATTTAACCTATCTAAAATAGTTGCATAGGAATGTTCAAAAGAAGCGCCAGTTCGGTCCAACTTGTTAATGAAACAAATACGAGGAACTTTAGCTTCATCAGCGTATCTCCAGTTAGTTTCAGATTGTGGTTCAACTCCAGCAACTCCGTCAAAAACTACAACTGCGCCGTCTAGCACGCGAAGTGAGCGCTTCACCTCAACGGTAAAGTCTATGTGTCCTGGGGTATCAATTATGTTAAAGCGGTGTTTTAACGCTTTGTTTTTTAAATCGTATGTTGGTGTCCAAAAACATGTAACCGCAGCAGAAGTAATGGTGATACCACGTTCTCTTTCTTGCTCCATCCAGTCAGTAGTGGTTTCGCCATCATGCACCTCACCAATTTTATGGGAAACTCCAGTATAAAAAAGCACACGCTCAGTCGTGGTTGTCTTACCCGCATCAATGTGGGCAATAATTCCAAAATTTCTAACTTTCTCTAGTGGATAGTCTCGTTCCATAAAAAATAGCGCTTTTTGCGCTAAATACAATATATATCAAAAACCTATTTTTTGCAAACTAAAGGG
This sequence comes from Candidatus Nomurabacteria bacterium, assembly GCA_021413625.1. Classification (GTDB taxonomy): domain Bacteria; phylum Patescibacteriota; class Minisyncoccia; order Phycocordibacterales; family UBA9973; genus UBA9973. Next base: position 1,323 of record JAIOPY010000019.1, read on the forward strand.
TTAACTTAAAACTCTTGAATTAGAGTGTATTAAGATTTACCTGAACTCCCTTCAATCTTAGATTTTGTTTTTAACTCCAAGCTCATAAGCTTTTCTGCGTAGTACATCATTCGCCATGCAGCACCAGGAATATCACTTTTATGGTCCTTCATTATACCTTTAAGCAAGTCCATGGCATCTTTAGTCCCCTCTACATCAAATGATTGTTCTTGAACTCTCTTGTTTAAATCCTCGGACCCTATAACACTTATTTCAAATGTATTACCCTCAGGCTGAAGATATTTATCCAATTCCAGATTCATAAGCCTTGTAGCATCATACATTATTCTCTGAATTTCAAGAGGTATATCACCTTTATGAGTTTCTTGTAATTTTGTGAGTAAATTTATCGCGTCCTTGGTTGCATGTGGATCAAATGTCTGCTTCTCAACTCTTCTAGTTAAATCTTCAGGTTTAATGTGTTCCATTTGTGTGTTGATTATTAAATAATACCTAAAGTATCCTACTTCCTAAAAATTAAGTCAACCCAATCAAAAATCCCCCTGTTGGGGACTTTTTTAGTATTACTTGTAGTGAGCATAGTCGAACTACCAAGCAAAGTGAGCAAAGGCTTTGTTAGCTTCTGCCATTTTGTGTGTATCGTCTTTCTTTTTAATAGCTGAACCTTCATTCTTTGAAGCAGCAATAAGTTCATCAGCAAGTTTTAAATGCATTGGTTTACCTTTGCCACCACGAGCAGCATCACGAATCCAACGCATAGCTAAAGCTAAACGACGTTCTGGACGAACTTCTCTAGGCACTTGGTAGTTAGCACCTCCGATACGTTTAGAACGCACTTCGGTCAATGGACCAGCATTTTTCAAAGCTAGGTCAAAAACTTCTAATGGATTTGGATTGCCAGTTTTTTCTTTAATCACATCAAAAGCTTTATACATTATTTTTCTAGAAGTCTCTTTCTTTCCAGACCACATAACGTAGTTTATAAACTTCTCCAACTTTTGAGAGTTGTATACGAAGTCTGCTCCAACTATATTTCTATTTTTTACTTTGCGTCTCATATTTATTTAAATTATTTTTTAGCAGTTTTACTTGGTCTCTTGTTTCCGTATAGAGAACGTCCTTGTCGTCTCTTTTCAACTCCTTGAGTATCAAGAACACAACGAACAATGTGATATCTAACACCAATCAAGTCTTTAACACGTCCACCACGTAGCATAACCACAGAGTGTTCTTGCAAGTTATGTCCTTCACCTGGAATATAAGCGGTTACTTCCATGCCATTTGTTAAACGCACTCTAGCGATTTTACGAAGCGCTGAGTTTGGTTTCTTTGGAGTAGTTGTTGTAACTTTAGTGCAAACTCCTCTTTTAAATGGAGCTGGGAAAAATACCGGTCTATTTTTTAAAACGTTAAAACCACGCGCCAAAGCAACCGTCTTTGATTTTCGGCGAACTTTTGTCCTGTTTTTCTTAATTAATTGGTTGATTGTAGGCATATAATGAAAACAAAAGAGTCCGAAGACTCTCGGAACAATATAATACAAAGTCGCAAAAATTGCAAACCTGCCTGCCGGCAGGCAGGTTCTAGAATACTACCCCAGTGATGAGTCTATATAGGAAAACCAGTATAGGATAAAGATAATTAGAGAAAAATAGAATAAAAACTAACAATAAAACCAAGGCATATTGCTCTAAAAAAATTACAAGGGGTTCTAAAGATTTCGGCAAAAAAGAAAATAGTATTTTAGAACCATCTAAAGGTGGTATTGGAATTAGGTTAAAGATAGCTAGGCTCAAATTCATAATCACTATAGAAGAAACGATCACCCTAAAACCTTCCGACACATTCACTCCAGAAGAAAAGCGTAAAATTAGTCCGAACAAAAGCGCTAAAAATAAATTAGCTAAAATACCAGCAGAAGCCACCCACATCTCTCCCCATTTTTTATTTGTTAAGTTATCTGGATTATAAGGCACAGGTTTTGCCCAACCAAACAAAAAAGGCGCATTAGTTATGACTAAAAGTGCTGGCAGAAGAATAGAACCAAACAAGTCTAGGTGTTTTACGGGGTTTAGGGTGAGTCGTCCAGCATAACGCGCTGTTTTATCGCCAAAATATTCTGCCATAAAACCGTGAGAAACCTCATGCACCACCACAGACATCAAAAGTATGGCTATATAAAAAATAATATCTACTGCTTGCATAATGCTAAATGTAATGATAACATAAAAAAACTATGCAGAAAATATGTGCGATAACTAAAAAGGGCTCAATTATCGGAGGCGGATACTCTAATAGAACCCGTGCGACCAAATTCAACCCTACCGGCAAAGTCCGAAAATACCCAAATCTTCAAAAGAAGAAAGTTTTTATTCCTGAACTAGGTAAATCTGTAAATATTGAAGTTTCTACTAAAGGTCTGCGCACTATGAAGAAAAACGGCGCTTACGCCACTCTCCTAAAAGCTGGATTGATAAAAGCAGCTTAACCTTAAACTAAAAGCCCCCAATTGGGGGCTTTTAGTTATGCTTGTACGTTTCCATACCTAGATAACAACTCTTCTCTAGTTATAAATGCTTTCGCGATTGGTCTTGTGTCATTTGGAAAATGCTCTGTTGTTTCCTCTACTGGCGTCATACCAGCAAAAGTAAATCCAAAACTTTCTAGTCGTTTGCGACTACGTGGTATTGCCACTATCCAAGAATTAGCCCAAATTGTTTTTAAATTAGGATATGGTTTTATAAGTTCAGCCAATTTAGTTAATCCTTTTTCTAGTTCCATCTTAAAATCCTCTATTTTCTCTTTTGTCATAAAATCTTCTGCAGAAGAAAGATGGAAATAAATATCGTCATTTTCATTATTTAAATCTCCTGCTCCTATATACAAAACCTCACTTAATTTTATGTGCTCTGCATCATTAATAGTTTTTCCCCTTTCTATTTTTGAAAAAAGCCTTGCTTGGGTAACTCGCATTACTATTATTGGATCCAATACTTTCAACATATGGGCAACAAATACCTCTCTATCTTTTATGTTAGTAGCCTCTCTAACTCCTCTAATTATTTCCTCCTTATTAAAAACCAACCCACCTATCTGCCAAATATCTAGTTCAGAAATTAATTTTTATATTTGCGAATTTAAATCCTCTTGATT
>JAIOPY010000020.1 GCA_021413625.1 Candidatus Nomurabacteria bacterium
GGTTTGAAACTAAACTGAAAGCTCCGAGAAACCGGAGCCCCCGCAAGGCTGTTTAGCAGGTGATGCATGGCCGTCGTCAGTTCGTGGTTTGAATTGTTCCCTTAAGTGGGGTAACGAACGCAACCCTCGTTGTGTGTTACAAGTGTCACACGATACTGCCCCCGCCTTAGTTTTTGAAAAGCAGAAATTTATTTTGTTTTTTCGAAATTTAAGGCGGGGGAGGAAGGAGAGGATGACGCCAGGTCAGCATGTCCCTTTGATACCCTGGGCTACACACATAATACAATGGCCACTACAACGCGTTGCGACGAGGCGACTCTGAGCTAATCGTCTAAAAGCGGCCTCAGTTCGGATTGGAGTCTGCAACTTGACTCCATGAAGCTGGAATTGCTAGTAATCACAGGTCAGCTAAACTGTGGTGAATACGTTCTCAAGTCTTGTACTCACCGCCCGTCAAGTCAAGGGAGCCGGGAGTACCCGAAATCTCCACATAAGTGGGGCCTAAGGTAAGCTCGGTGACAGGGACTAAGTCGTAACAAGGCACGGGTAGCGGAAGCTGCTCGTGGATTAATTCAATTTGAAAAAATATCCCAACCTTCTTCGGAAGGTTGAGCACCAGACCCGTTCTGGTCGGATTTATTGAGTCGGTATTGTGCAGCTCAATTGACTGCACAATAGTTTTTACTCAAACTTAAAATGAGTTGGGCAATCTGGAAAGACAGATAAAATAAAAAAGTTATAAAAAGCCTGCCTGACGGTAGGCTGGAACGAAACAAAACAAAGCACAGCAATAAAAAAACACCCCGTGAAATACGGGGTGTTTTTTGTTATACTATAATGTAGTTATGGCTCAAGAGAAAGATAAAATTAGAGTTGGAATATTGCGTGGTGGTGATGGCGAGCATTACCATATATCTTTACGTAAAGGTTCTGATGTTATTTCTCATTTTCACGAACATTTATATGATAAATATAAACCTGTAGATATTTTAGTTGATAAAGAAGGTGTGTGGCATATAAAAGGCGTGCCAGTAGAGCCCTCAAAATTATTATATAAGGTTGATGTGGTGTGGAACCTATCCCACCCAAGATTTTCTAATATTTTAGAGAGTCATTCTGTAAAAAGCGTGGGTGTGCCAGCTTTTTCTAATTTTTTCGGCATAAGCCGCAAAATGTTAGAGGATAGAATGAGAAAAATTGGGATAAATATGCCAAAACATCTTCTTTTACCAGCTTATCAAGAAGATTTTGACGGACCAAAAGATAAATACGCAATTAAAAAAGCCAAAGAAGTCTTTGAAAAGTTTGGCGCGCCTTGGATTGTGAAGTCTTTTACTCCAGACTCTAATATGGGTATTCATCTGGCTAAAACTTTTGATGAATTAGTACGAGGAATAATGGATGGAATAGAACATGAGAAAAGTATTTTAGTAGAAGAATTGATTCCGGGTAAAGTTACTCCTGTGCATTCGGTTTCAAATTTTAGAAATCAAGATGTTTATGTTTTTCCCTGCCTGCCGGCAGGCATGGCGCCTGGTTTTTCAAAGGAAGAAAAAGAGCAATTGATTTCAACTGCAAAGAATTTACATAAACACATTGGTGTGGAACATTATTTAAAATTAGATTTTGTTTTAACTCCTAGGGGTAAAATTTATTTACTTGGCATGGATTCCACACCAGATTTGAGGCAAGACTCCCATTTCCACCAAGTTTGTGAGTCTGTTGGCACTAAAATGCATAAAGTTGTAGAAAATATTTTAGAAAAAGTATTATAAGTTTAATTTTATTAATATAAAATATATGAATAAATCACTTACTTCATCAATAATTATAGTTTTAGTTTTTATTAGTATAGTTGTTTGGCTTCTTAATTTTAGTGGTTCTACTCCTGAGAAAGGAGTTCCTAATGATTTACCAATAATTGGATTTTGGAAATTAGAGAAAGCAGGAGAAGTAATTTATTATGAATTCAAAAATGGGGGATTAAATTGTCCTATGCAAGAGGGATACGTCAGTATATTAGGAGGTTATGTTGAAACAATTGTCGGAGGTCTTTGTTATAAAATGGAAGGTGATAAGTTGATTAGTGTCTATCCGAATTTACCGGTGGTGAATTGGTCAATTACAAACGAAAATCTTGAGCTAGTGGTGGCGCAAGGTGGATTTAATCCGACTCTTCAAAAAGATTCTTCTAACACAAAAATGGTTTATACACCTACAACTCCAAAAGAAGCTGAATTAAGTGGTGATTTGAAGCAATAAATCTGTTTAATCATAATATTTTCGTTGAAATTTTTGTGATATAATAATACAAGTAATTAAATTATTTTTATCTGTAGCGGGTGGTCGCACTCACATAGGCACATATGTTGGAGTTTCGCCATCACCCGCTTCAAATGAAAATAATTTTTTTTGTTTACGAAATAATTTTTTAAAAATTAAAAATAAAAAAAGTTATCCACAGTTTTTCTTGAAAAGTATTGTAATTGATGTTGATATGCGAGATAATTAATATGTTCCTGCAATAATAATTCAAAAATATTTTTTTGAGGTCGTATTATTGCAAACTAAAATTAAAAAATTAATTTCGCGCAAGCGACAAATAATATGGCAGCAAAAAAGAAAGCAAAGAAAACAAAGAAAGCAGCAAAAAAGGGAAAGAAGAAGGCTTCAAAAAAGAAGCGAGCTTAGTTCTCTCTTAAAAATCCCCCGCGTTGCGGGGGATTTTGCTTTTTAGTACTTTTTCGCGAAGATTGAGGTTTATGCTAATATGTATTTATGGGTTTATTTAGCAATATATTTGGTGATACTAGCTCCAAATTTGTGAAGGATGCTGGTAATTTAGTAGGGAAAATCAACGCCTTAGAGGCGAGTGTTTTAAAATTGGCAGATGCTGATTTTCCATTAAAAACTCAAGAATTTAAAGACAGATTAAAGAATGGTGAAAGTTTAGACGATATTTTACCAGAAGCTTTTGCTTTAGTCAGAGAGGCAGCTAAAAGAAATTTAGGCGAGAGACATTATGATGTTCAGCTTATCGGTGGTTTGGCATTACACAGAGGTAATATTTCGGAAATGAAAACTGGTGAAGGTAAAACCCTGGTGGCAACTCTACCTGCATATTTAAATTCTTTAACAGGCGAAGGGGTACATATAGTTACAGTGAATGATTATCTAGCTCGCCGAGACGCGGTTTTGATGGGGCAAGTCTATAATTTTCTAGGGCTTTCTGTTGGGGTAATTAATTCACAAAACGTCTCTTATTTATATGACCCTGCTCATAAAGAAGAAGACAAGGAGCGAGACACTGTGGGTGAGTTTAAAATTATCTATGATTTTTTAAAACCTTGTTCTAGGCGAGATGCCTATAATGCAGATATAACTTATGGTACTAATAATGAGTACGGTTTTGATTATTTACGAGACAACTTAGTTAATTCTGAAAAAGATTTATCTCAAAGGGGTCACAATTTTGCAATTGTGGATGAAGTTGACTCTATTAAGATTTTTATATAAAGTTTTATCAAATTGCTAAGCAATTAAAGAAAGATACAGATTATACCGTAGATGAAAAACTAAGAGCTATCACTTTAACTGATGCGGGTATCACCAAGGCTGAAAATTTATTAGGTGTAGAAAATATTTATACAGAAAAAGGCATTAAACAAGTGCATCATTTGGAAACTGCTGTAAAAGCGCAGGCTATTTTTGAGCGAGATAAAGATTATGTGGTGAAAGATGGTGAGGTTATAATCGTGGACCCATTTACTGGCAGGCTCCAACCAGGTAGGCGCTGGAGTGAAGGTATTCATCAAGCCATTGAGGCAAAAGAGGGTGTAAAGATTGAAAAAGAAACCCGTTCTTCAGGCTCCATTACTTTCCAAAATTACTTCAGGTTTTATAAAAAACTTGCTGGAATGACTGGAACTGCAGAAACTTCTGCAGAAGAATTTTTAAAAGTCTATGGCTTAGATGTTATTGTGGTTCCTACTAATCGTCCGGTGGTGCGTATTGACCATTCTGATTTAATTTTCCAAACAGACAAAGGCAAACTCCAAGCTATTGCTAAAAAAGTTAAAGAGCTCAATAAAAAAGGACAGCCCGTATTAATTGGAACTATTTCTATTGAAAAAAATGAACTTCTTTCAGTATATTTGAAACAAGAAGGAGTGCCTCATACGATATTGAATGCTAAAAATCATGAAAAAGAAGGCGAAATCATAGCTCAAGCTGGAAGACGCGGCGCGGTAACCATTGCAACCAACATGGCAGGACGTGGAATAGATATAAAGTTGGGAGGCAATCCGCAAGATAAAGAAGAATATGAATTTGTAAAAAGCGCAGGCGGGCTTTTTGTTTTAGGCACAGAAAGACATGAGGCTAGACGCATTGATAACCAGCTTCGCGGACGTTCTGGTAGACAAGGGGACCCAGGTGAAACTCAATTTTATGTTTCATTGGAAGACGACTTAATGCGTATTTTCGGAGCGGAAAAAATAAAAACTATGATGGGACGTTTTGGTATTGCAGAAGATGCTCCTATAGAAAATCGCTTTATTGGTAAACAGCTTGAAAGTGCTCAAGCTAAAATTGAAGGCTTTCATTTTGATTCTCGTAAGCACACTTTGGAATATGACGATGTAATGAACCATCAGCGTAAAATCATTTATAGCAGAAGGCAAAAAATGATGGCCTCCGATAAAGAAGAGATTAGAAATTTATTGGAAGAAATATCTAAAAACAGAGAAGAAGTAGCAAAAATTATTGAAGAAAAAAAGAATAAATTTGGAGAAGAACCGTTTCTGGAAACAGTTAGAAGGATTGCGCTTCATACTAATGATGTTTTATGGATGGAGCACTTAGAGGCAATGGATTATTTGCGTAGTTCTGTAAATTTACGTGCTTATGGGCAACGAGAACCTATTGTGGAGTATAAAAAAGAGGGCTTGAGAATGTTTAAAGAAATGGAGGAAGTGTTTAAAGAACAGGTCTTTTCCTTAATCAATACCATTAGTGAGCCAGTTAAAAATGCCGAAGTAAGTACTCCCAAAGAAGATTTAGTTTTAAGCCATGAAGAGTCTAAAGAATTTTCAGATACTAAAAATTTACCAAAAAAGGGAGAGAATGTAGGTCGGAATGACCCTTGCCCTTGTGGTTCTGGTAAAAAATATAAAAAATGTCACGGCAGTAGCTAATATTGTAAATTCCTATGAATAAGAAACTTTGGTTTTTATTTCTTACTATATTTCTGGACATGGTTGGCATTGGTATTTTAATACCAGTTATCCCTCAACTTTTAGGTGAACCATCTTCTCCTTATTATCTTTTATCTCCATCTCAAGATAATTTAGGTTTTCTTTTACTAGGGTTGCTTGTGGCAAGTTATCCCATGGCGATGTTTTTTGCTTCGCCAGTTTTAGGAGCGCTTTCAGATAAATATGGCAGAAAGCCAGTATTACTCTTTTCTCTTTTAGGGACGTCTATATCTTATTTTATTTTTGCTTTTGCAATCATTACAAAAAATATACCTTTTTTATTTATTTCTAGAATCATTGATGGGACTAGGTTTTATTTTCGGTCCATTTTTAGGGGGCATACTTTCTAGCCCATCTGTTTTGCCATTCTTCTCAGCTTCTACACCATTTTTCTTTTCAGGGTTTTTGGCGTTAATAAATACTATTTCTATCGCTTATTTCTTTAAAGAAAGCATAAAAGAAAAATTCTTGCATACTAAAATACATTTTTTAGCATCTTTGGAAAATATTGCTAAAGCAAAAAAATTTCACGATATTCGGTATTTGTTTTTGGTCTCTTTTTTATTTAATGCTGGTTTTGCATTTTTCACTACTTTCTTTAATGTTTATTTAACCAATAAATTTTCTTTTTCTTCGGCAGATATAGGAAATTTTTTCGCTTATGTGGGTATTTGGATAGTTATTACTCAAGCGGTAATAGTTAGAAGTATTTCCAAAAGATTTTCAGAAATGGAATTACTTGGACCAGCTTACATAGCTAGTGCTGCGGGCATACTTCTTTATTTGATTCCTGATGCAGTATGGTATTTAATATTGATTGTGCCGATTGCTTCTATACCCAATGGTATTCAATTTGCTAATTACACCTCATTACTTACAAAGAAAACAGATGAAAAAGTTCGTGGCGAGGTTCTGGGGGTCAATACATCTGTGAATGCATTGGGCCAAGCATTACCGCCAGTTTTTGCTGGCTTGGTTGCTGCAGTCAGCGCTTCTTATGTGCCAATAGTCATTTCAGCCTTGATTGTTTTTGCTGGGGGAGTTATTTTTATTTTAAAAGTTAAAAATTCTAAAAATGTATAATTTAATAAAAAAAATAAAACTAAAGAGAAGAATTATTACGGCTTTGGCAGCGCTACATTTTTATGGCAACCCCTCCTCTAAGCTGAAAATCGTTGGAGTAACTGGTACCAATGGTAAAACAACAACCACTACACTTTTATACAAGGTAGCTATGGCCTTAGGCTATAAGTCTGGGCTTATAGGCACAGTAGAGAATATTATAAATGGAGAAGTATTGCCGACTGATTACACTACGCCTGAACCCGCACAATTGAATAAGTTACTTTCTGATATGGTTAAAAAAGGTTGCGAGTATGTTTTTATGGAAGTTTCAAGTCATGGGATGGACCAAAATAGGGTAGCGGGGGTAAATTTTGTTGGTGGAATTTTTACAAATTTAACTCATGACCACTTGGATTATCATAAAAGTTTTGAAAATTATTTTTTAGCCAAGAAAAAGTTTTTCAAGATGCTTGCAAGTGATGCTTTTGCACTTTCTAATGCAGACGATGAGCATGGAAAGATGATGCTTGAAAACATAAAAGCAAAAAAGTTTCTATACGGTTTTAATAATGAGGCTGATTTCAAGGGTGAGATTTCTAAACTTGATTTTTCAGGATTGGAATTAAAGTTTAATGAAGAGATAATGCATTCCAAACTTTTAGGTAAATTTAATGCTTATAATTTACTTTCAGTATGGAGCGCATGTAATCTTTTAGGTTTTGACATGGTTAAGGTAAAGAAGATTCTTGAAACCATTGAACCACCAAGAGGCAGGTTTGATTATTTCACTTCTCCAAATGGAGTGTTGGTAGTGGTAGATTATGCGCATACTCCAGATGCCCTTATAAATATATTTACCTCTGTAAAAGAAATTAAACAGCAAAATGGAAAGCTCATATCCGTATTTGGCTGTGGTGGCGACCGAGACCCTCTTAAGAGAAGAATAATGGGGAAAATTGGGGCAGAAAATTCCGATATAGCTATTTTTACATCTGATAATCCACGCAGTGAAGACCCAGAAAAAATAATTGCCGAGATGAAGACGGATTTATCTATGGAGCAAGTGGCT
>JAIOPY010000021.1 GCA_021413625.1 Candidatus Nomurabacteria bacterium
CACGAGCAACATTATAATGTTCTAAACCAACGATGTTTGGGTCAAGAATTGTAGAAGATGAGTCTAGAGGGTCAACCGCTGGGTAAATACCGATTTCAGATAAAGAACGATTCAACACCACAGTAGAGTCCAAGTGAGCAAAAGTCGTAGCTGGCGCTGGGTCAGTCAAGTCATCTGCTGGCACATAAACTGCTTGCACGGAAGTAACCGAACCTTTATCAGTAGAGGTAATACGTTCTTGTAGAATTCCCATTTCTGTTCCAAGTGTTGGCTGATAACCCACCGCGGAAGGAATACGTCCTAAAAGTGCTGATACTTCAGAACCTGCTTGAGTGAAACGGAAAATATTGTCTATGAAAAGAAGTACGTCTTTACCTTCAGCATCACGAAAATGCTCCGCCATAGTTAGCCCTGAAAGCGCAACACGTAAACGCGCACCTGGTGGTTCATTCATTTGTCCAAAAACCATGGCAACCTTATCTAGAACCCCAGAATCTTTCATTTCATGATACAAGTCATTTCCTTCACGAGTTCTCTCTCCTACTCCAGCGAATACAGAATAACCACCATGATTAGACGCAATATTGTGAATCAACTCTTGGATAACAACAGTTTTACCAACACCAGCACCACCGAAAAGACCAACCTTGCCTCCTTTTAAAACAGGACAAATCAGGTCAATAACTTTAATACCAGTTTCAAGTATTTCAACTTTTGTTGCTTGTTTTACATATTCTGGAGCCTGACGATGGATTGGGGACTTTTTATCTCCTGCCACTGCTTTACCGTCATCAATTGCTTCCCCTAAAACATTGAAAATTCTTCCGAGAGTAGCACTACCCACAGGCACAGAGATAGGCATACCAGTATCCGTAACCTCCATTCCACGAGAAAGACCATCGGTAGAATCCATAGCCACGCTACGCACAACTCCGCCACCTAAATGTTGTTCTACTTCTAGAACAATTTTTTTGTCACCCTTCATTACTTCTAGCGCATTGTAAATATCTGGCAGATGGTCTCCAAATGCTACGTCTACTACTGGTCCGATAACTTTTTTAATTGTGCCTGTTGTTTTCATATTTTTTTTATTAATAATTTTTATAATTTAACTTACGGATGCCATACCTGCGCTTATTTCCGATATTTCCCTAGTAATGTTTGATTGCCTTGCTTTGTTAAACACCAGAGTTAAATCATCAATCATTTCTCCGGAAGCCTCACTAGCATTTTTCATTGCTACCATTCGGGATGATTGCTCCGAAGCATTTGACTCCAGAAGCATTTGATATATCTGCATTCTGGTAATTTTTTCGGCTAGCATTCCAGTTAAAGTATTCATGTCTCCCTCTATTAAATAATTCACTTTCTCTTTTTTGTCTTGTCGGTCTTGAGTATTTTCTAAATTATCTATCAACTCTCTTAAACTACTTTTACTAATTGGTAAAATCTGTTTAATATTTGGTTTTTGTGTCAACGCAGAGATAAAGTCGGTATAAGTTACAAAAACTTTATCATAATTTAAATTACTATATTCATCTATAATCATTTTTGAAATAGGCACCACATCTAAAAGAGATATGTGGTCTGGCAATTCTGCGAATGTAGCAATAACATTCCTGCCTAGACGGCGCATGCCGATATCACCCTTTCTGCCAATAGTTATGACATCTATCATTGCACTATCACCTTCTTTTTTAAATAAGGACAAGGTTTTCTTTATAACTTGAGCATTATAGGCGCCACAAAGTCCACGGTTAGAGGTTATAAGTAAAAGTAAAATATTTTTTTTACCTTCTTTGACCTCCCTTTCAGTAAAAAGTGGGTGAGATTTCTCTTCTATGTTCTCCGCAATTGAAGTTAAAACCTCCCAAGAATATTCAGCATATGGTCTGGTTGCAAGAGTGCTCGCTAGC
>JAIOPY010000006.1 GCA_021413625.1 Candidatus Nomurabacteria bacterium
GGTAAAATTTTAGCCAAGACCGATGTTAAAAAAGGTTTAGATAAATTAACAATAGAACTCTTCTCCCCTACTTTATCCAGATTAGGATGGAATAAAAAGAATAAAGAAAAAAATACCGACGCCTTACTTCGCTCTCTTACTATTTCAATGTTAGGTGAGGCTGGAGACAAAAAAGTTATAGCCGAAGCAAAGAAAAGATTTAGCGGAATACTTAAAGGCGCTCATGTGGACCCAGACATTCGCGGCGCTGTTTATAGAATAGCCATGTTAAGTGGCGGATTAAAAGAATACCAAGCTCTGGTTGCAAGATATAAAAAAGAGCACCTGCATGAAGAAAAAAATCGTATTGGTAACGCTTTGGGGCATTCTCAAAATCCTAAAGTATTAAAACTACTTTGCGAGTTTGCGCTTTCTAAAAACGTGCGTCCGCAGGACACTGTAGGCATTTTATCTAGCGTGGGTGTAAACCCTATGGGGCGAGATATTTGGTGGAATTTTATAGTAAAAAATTGGAAGACAATGGTGTCTCGCTATGGTGAAGGCGGGCTTACCCTAGGGCGAGCAGTTCAAGCTATTTCCAGTAGTGCTGAAGAAAAGCATTTTAAATCTTTTAAAGCATTCTTTAAAACCCACGAAGCCCCTGGCGCCAAACGCGCCATAGAACAAGTCCTTGAACGCTTAGAAGGTAACATTTTGTGGTTAAAGAGAGATAGGAAAAATATAGAGAGGTTTTTAAAATAAAATATTACTTACTCGCATCCACTTTCGCGGCGACGATGAAGTCATTCTCGGACAAACCGCCGATGGCGTGGGTGTAGAGTTCTAGAACTACTTTATTGTAATAAACGTGAATGTCGGGATGGTGATTTTCGGCTTCGGCGATTTCGGACACATGGTTTACAAAGTTTATCGCGCCGACAAAATCTTTAAATTTAAATTCTTTAGAAATTCTAGCATTAACCAATGCCACAGAAGGGTCTTCATCGGAAGTCAGCGTCCAGCCAGAAACCTGCTCCATATACTTCTCTATCTCTTCCAGGTTAAGAGGTTCGGCTCCCCCTTCGCACGGCACACATTTTTTCTTCAGTAAGTCCATCCCACCATTATAGCAAAAACAAGGTGAAAATTCTTTAAATTGAAAGAATTGCAACGATAATATATAATCTCTACATGCAAAAATTAATCACCCCGTATGCCCACTCCTTCGGAAAGCCAAATGTTGTAATCAAGCATTTTCCAGACAGCGAGTCTTACATCCTAATCCCTCAAATAAAATCTCTAAAAAACAAACCTATAACCATCTACCACTCCCTTTATCCTGAGCCAGATAAAAGAATTTTTGAACTCCTGCTTATCCTCTCCAGAGTTAAAAAAGAAACTAAAAATATAAGCTTATTTGTGCCTTACTTGCCCTATGCCCGCCAAGACCGAGAGTGTAAAACCGGTGAAGCCGTAAGCGCAGATGTACTTTGTGTCTTGCTTAAAAATTTTGGAGTAAAAAAACTAACCACTTATGATTGCCATTTCTTGCCTTGCCCAGGCAATTTCAAAAGAAGCGGGCTTAATATAGAAAACAAATCCGCAGGCAAAGAGCTCGTAAAATATGCAAAAAAATATTTTGGCAAAAACAAATTTTTAGTTATCTCTCCAGATGAAGGCGCTTCATACTTTACCGAAAACGCCCAAGGCCACGCCTTAAAGAAAACTCGCAAACGCGAAGAGCATGGTCTAGAAACTGAAGTTCATAAAATAGAGGGCGAGGTAGATGTAGAAGGTAAAAATATCTGCATCCTAGATGACATCATAGCCACCGGTGGCACCATCGTAAAAGCAGTAGAACACCTAAAAGCTCGTGGCGCTAAAAGAATCATAGTCGGCGCCACTCACGGCGTTTTTGCTAAAGACGGCATTGCTAAAAAAATAATAAACGCTAACACCGAGCAACTATTTATTACTAACTCAATTCTAAAAAATAATCTAGAGAGTTTTATTCACGTAGTTAAACTCAACACAAACTAATCTAGGTTTAATTTGTGATTCATCTTATCTCTTTTAGTTAAAAGATAATCTATGTTATGAATATTTGATTCCACTTGGATTGGAATATTCTCTACAACTTCTAAACCATATTCTTTAAGCCCTTCCATTTTATCTGGGTTATTGCTTAAAAGTTTTATTTTTGAAATGCCTAAATCACGCAAAATTTCTGCGCCCACACCATAATCCCGCTCATCCATCTTAAAGCCAAGCTCTAGGTTGGCTTCCACAGTATCACTACCATTTTCTTGCAGTTTGTATGCTTTTAATTTGTTTATAAGCCCAATACCCCGCCCTTCTTGATTTAAATAAAGAATGACACCTTTGCCTTCCGTCTCAATTATTTGCATGGCTTTTTCTAATTGAGGACCACAATCACAACGCAGGGAGCCAAAAACATCTCCCGTCATACACGATGAATGGATACGCGCTAAAACTGCTTCATCTTTTTCCCATCTTCCTTTTACTAAAGCTAGGTGTTGCTCTCCTGTAGTTTCTACACTGTAAGCATATAAAACAAAATCGCCGTATTTGGTCGGCAATTTAACTTCTGTTTCTTTTTTTATTAAAACTTTTTCTTTCATTATTTCAACAAACCTAATTCTAATGAAGCGAGTGCTGCCTCACCTCCCACATGAATCCTTGCTTTAGCTTGTTTCATATTATTTACTGTCAGCACTCCAAAGCCCACTGGGATATCATCTTCCAACATAACTTCTAGCACGCCTTCTTGTGCCATTTTAGCTACGTAGTCAAAATGCGGAGTCTCACCTTTAATGATGCACCCTAAGGCAACTAGAAAATCGTATTTTCTTTTGCTTAATTTCGCCATTTTATGTAAAGCAAAAGGTATTTCCACTGAACCCGCCACTTTTACCACTTCTATATCTTTGGCGCTGACACCACTTTTTTTAAGCGCTTCTAATGCAGACTCTAAAAGCCCTGCGGTGATTTCAGGGTTCCAGCGCGCTACCACGATGCCTGCTTTTAAGCCTTTACCATTCAAATATCTAGCTGTGTGTCCTTTTTGTTTATTTTCTATTTGCATGGGCGTATTTAGCTAATATATCAAATTCTAAATTAACAAAATCACTTTTCTTTTTTTCTTTTAAATTCGTATGCGCTAAAGTAAAAGGAATTATTTTTACCACAAAAGAATCTTTTAAAACACGAGCTACGGTCAGGCTTACCCCTTCTACAGCCACCGAACCTTTATAAACCAAAAATTTTCTAAATTCTTTTGGTGTTTTTATTTCAAACACTTGTGAATTGCCTTCCTTTTTGATACTCAAAATTTTACCTTTCTCATCAATATGCCCTAGAACTATATGTCCATCTAAAGGGTCGCCATACTTCATAGAACGCTCTAGGTTCACTGTATCACCTTTCTTTATAAAACCTAAATTAGAGAGTTTTAAAGTCTCCGGCATGTATTCAAAAGAAATACTCTTACCTATTTTTTTAACTGTAGAGCAAACACCATTTACGGTTATACTCTCACCCAGCTTTACCTTGCCGAGATTATTTAAAACTTCTAACACAAGCCCATCTTTTTCGGCTTTTACACTTTTTACTTTTGCAGTTTTAGAAATTATGCCTGTGAACATACCTCAATATCTTTTTTTATTTGTTCTATTAATTCCTCTTCGTTCTCAAAATCTTTATAAGCTCTTAAAAATTTATTTATATTTAAAATAACTTCTTTACCATAAGCGTCCCCACTGTAGCCGATAATGTGCGCTTCCACTTTTTCGTTTGGACCAAGCACAATGCCGGCTTTGTATTCTTTACCGTCTAAAATTCCTATCCCAGCATAAACACCACTTGAAGGTAAGCCTTTGAGGTCTGTTTTCAAATTCACCGTAGGAAACCCAAGTTTCTTGCCATAGCCATCACCTTTTATCACTTTACCTTTTAGGGTATATAACATCATCTTCTCTTATTAGGATACTTCTTTTTAAAATCTTCTGCATCACCAAATTTGGCAAAATTATTTTCTATTTGGTCGCTAGGAGCCTTAAATCCTGGAGCATTTTTATGCATTATGCCACACCAATATTGCTCGGTTCTGCCAGCAATTTCTTTTTGATACCTAAGTAATCCATTGGCATAACCGCAATACATACAAAAAACTTTCTGCAAAGGGTTTAAATATTGCAACCTAGCTCTGTCAAAAATAAGTATATACTCACTTCTTTTTACATAAGGGATTTTGCATACTGGAAAAGCAACCCGATGGTATATTTCAATCACTAGGTCGCTTAAAAAAAGAAAAGGCAAAGGCAATATAATAAAAGGCACTAAGAACCAATGACCTGGGCTTCTACTGTAGGAGGTTTTAAGGTATTCCATACTATTTACCCAATTTTATACCAAGTTCTTTCAGTTGTTTTTCGCTTATTGGAGCTGGAGCACCCATCATTAGGTCTCTACCTTCGCCTGTCTTTGGAAATGCAATAACTTCACGTATATTCGGTTCATTTTGAAGAATCATAACAATACGGTCAATACCTGGAGCAAAGCCACCATGTGGTGGAGCACCGTAAGTAAATGCTTCTAGCATATGTCCAAATTTTTTTTGTTGTTCCTCTTCGCTTATTTTTAGAAGTTCAAAAACTCTCTTTTGGATATCTCGCTCGTGAATTCTTATACTGCCAGAAGAAAGTTCATATCCGTTTAAAACCAAATCATAGGCATTTGCTCTAATAGAAAACATATCTTCACCCTTGATGAATTTTTCTTTATCTTCCTCTTTTATTGAGCAAAATGGGTGATGAACAGCCTGTAGTTCACCATCGTCAGTTTTTTCAAACATTGGAAAATCTAAAACCCAGCAAAATGCTAATTCATTCGGGTCATTCTTGTCTTTACGTAAATCAGGCTTATCAGAACCATATTTTTCCATAGATTCAGCATACGACATTCTTGGAAAAGGCACTTGGCTTATTTTCTTTTCTGGATAAACTGATTTAATTAATTCTATAAACATCCCTTCGGTATAATTCAAAACGTCCTCTTGAGTTACAAAAGACATTTCAAAATCCAATTGGGTAAATTCTGGTTGGCGGTCTCCCCTGGTGTCTTCATCTCTCATGCATCTAGCGACTTGAAAATATTTTTCAAAACCAGCCACCATACAAAGTTGTTTAAATTGCTGAGGAGACTGTGGTAACACATAAAACTGACCATGAAAAAGTCTAGAAGGCACAACATACTCCCTTGACCCTTCTGGTGTACCTTTCATCATTATTGGAGTTTCAATTTCAATAAAATCATTGTCATGCATGTATTTTCTAAAAAAAGTGATTATCTTATCTCTCATTCTAATATTTTTTTGCATTCGTTCAGTACGAAGGTCAAGATACTTATACTTCATTCGTATATCTTCATTTACACCTATTGTGTTTTCGTTTATTTGGAAAGGGGTTGTCTCAGCTTTATTTAAAACTTCAATACCTGTAACTTCAAGTTCTACGTCGCCATTTAAAACTCCTTGCTTAATATTTTTCTCTGGACGTTTATTTACAATTCCAGAAACTTTCAAAACCCATTCTGGTCTAATTTCTTTTGCTTTTTCTATAGCTTCCGCATGGCTAGGTAAAACCACGCATTGCACCAGCCCGCTCATGTCTCGCATATCAAAAAATACCATTTTGCCTTGGTCACGTCTGACATCCACCCAGCCGGCAACAGTTATTTCTTTACCAACATTATCCTTTAAATCTTTTAAGTAAATCCTATTTTTCATAGGAGCATTCTAACATGAATTTAAAAAGAAAAAAACTAAAGCCAGTAACTCCTCCCGGCGCTACTGGCTCATATGTTGCAAATCTTTCAAACGAAGAACTTACACCCCCCAGAGGGTCGTGTCCGGCTTGTTGCCAGGGAAACGAGGAGCATTCATGCCCTTCGGAACCTCGGCGAGCTGCCCGTCCGCAAACGCAATGAGGACATGACAGCTCTCATGCTGATGGAACCAGCCCACCTTGGTCCGAATCAAGGTGAACTCCTTCTCACTCGCTTCCCGCGTGTGACCGCACAGAAGATGAGTGATGTGTGGCGGCACCGTGAGGTACCACCTGCCTGAGCGAATAGCCTTGAGCAACCATTCGCCAAAGCTCAGTCCCTTATTTGTCCGACTCATTCCACGCTCCTTTGTCCTTACTATAACATAAATATATAAAAATACAAGCTTAGGTAAAATTTAAATAAAAAAAAGCGAACGCACTGTTGGGCACGTTCGCCAAAGCCAAAATGGGTTTAACTCTTTATTGCTAGAGGTCCCATCTCATTTCCACTCGGCTCCGCTTCGCTCGGTTCGCCTTGGGTTCGGGCATCTCGGGCAAGCCGAGGGGCTTGCCACACTTGACGTGAACCCACGCCAGCGCCCGGCGCCACCCCATGGCAAACGGCGGGTCAGCTTCGCGCCGCGTGCAACCACACGGCAACTCCAGGACCTTGGTTGACACACTGAAGAAGTCAGACTCCCCCTTGCGCACCACCCGGTCATACCATTCAAGCAGAATCTGCAACTGCGGCTGCGGGCCCATACGGGTATTCCTCTCTCAAAGGCGCATTTGGCACTATGCCAAACACGAAAGAACCAGCTAAGTACTAGTTTTTTATAACACATTTAGGTGAAAAAACAATCTCAAAAGATTTCTACCTTAGGAATCATGTCGTGATTTTCAACAGTCACAATAAAACCTCCTAAAAAATCATAAGGTTTTATTGTCCAATCATAGCTTTTTAAAAACAAAACAGAGCTGGTAATTTCACCATTTTTCTTAAAAAAAATCTCATAGAATTTCATGATAAAAGCATGACTAATGCAGACTACATTTCCATCCATATTTTTTATCATTTGCATAAATGAATTTATCCTTAAAATAACTTCTTCGGGTTTTTCTATTGTTTTATTTTTTACAAAGGCTTTTACCAACTCTATTCGCAATTTATTTACATCTGGTTCTTTTTTATTTATAAATTTTGCATCTAGACTACCAGTTAAAGAAAATTTTATTTCATTTAAAAATGGAGAAACTTCAAAATAAGTATTAAATAATTCTGCTGTTTGAGTGCACCGAGAAGCAGGTGAAGAATAAATTTTTACTGGTTTAAATTTTTTAAAAATCATTTTTATTTTATTTTGTGTTTCTGTATCCTTAACTAAAATTTCAGGGTCATGTTTTTGCAAACCAATTAAATCAAAACCTGAAATTAAATCCTTTTCATTAATTCTATCCGAATATGGCGCTGGTCTTAAAAATATTATTTGTTTCATTATGTATTTAAATTAATTTGTAATTATGCATGGCTAGATAGAAATATTTATCCCACCTAGCCTGCATGTGATATTAAGAAGAAAACTAGTAAACTACCAACTCTAGTCTTCTTCTTTCCGGCTGAAACGAATGGATTTTCGTAACAGCACGTAGGTTCTCCGTTTGATAATTCATTAAAACGAGTTGTTCTCGTTCATGCATTATTTCGCGGAGGAGGAGGTATTGAGCGTAGTGCCTGATTTGAAGCGCTCTAACGCCATTACTTGCAAGCCTAACTCCTCCGTTGTATTGAAGGGAGTATCTTTCTCGTCTTTTGTCTTCATAGACTTGAAAGAAGTGCTCTAAATCCGGACATGCTTTAATCTCATCTCGGACTTTGGATTCCATTTCATATTGGCGCACATGCCAATCCGGAAATGCGTCAGAGAAAAGAAGGGCTGACCCAACCAGACTTCTTCTTTTAATCTCGCAACTAAGCTTTTCGCGTGAGATACGCACGGGCTCTCGGTTGAAATCTTTCAAAACATCTTCTTCTGTATCCGCAAGGAAAAAGAGTAAAGATGTTTTAGGGAAACGAGTTTGTAATTCAGCCGAGGCGCTCAAAGCATCAAGCATGAGAGAAGAAACCCCGTCGGCGATGCCTCCAGGAACATAATCTGGACATAGAGGCACCCAAATTTCTGCTCCACTATCTAGCATTTGAGACAATCGCTTGGAAACTTCCCGCTTCAGAAAGGAAAACAATTTTTCAGGCACAATCTCCTCCTAAAAATCAAAGAACAAAAAACGACGCTTGATTGCGCCGGTCAGTGGGTTCCTTTTTAAAAAAGAGGAATCGACGCAAAAGCTTTTGCGTCCCACCAAGAATTAGCATTCACCAAATTGGTATTCATCTGTAATTTCTCTAACATCATCATACTAGTATGCTAGTATATATAAAAATAAAAGCAAGGGTAAAATCTATTTTATTGTGGATAACTAAAGTGCTGGTTATTTTACAATTTTCAAAACCCTTCTAAATCCTCCTTCTTTCTTACGCATCTCTCTGGAGCCACGAGTGACAGTTGCCACTCCTAAATGCAATTCTTCCGCTATGGCTTGATGATGCTCCCCTTTTCCTAAACGCTTCACTATTTGCCACCTTACTCCAAGATTTTCAAATTCTCTCGGAGTTAAAATATCTCTTATAAAATCAGCTAAAAGCTGTTTATCTTTAGCAATTTTATTAATTACCTCAATAACTTCTTTTTTATATTAGTCAATGTTATTTTTCATAAACATTCACTCCTATTTTTTCTCGCACTTCTGCCATTTTAGCTTCGGCAACTTTTTTAGCTTTTTCACCACCTTGTTTTAATATTTTAAGCGCACCTTCAACATCTTTTTCAATTGCTTTTCTTTTCTCACGCAGTGGCGCAATAAATTTTTCTAAATCTTCAATAAGTAGTTCTTTTAATTCTTTATATTTACCTGCTTTGCTTTCATATAAAGGCAAAAGCTCAGTTGCTGGACGTAGCAGGTTGTGTATGGCATACACATTTTTAGGAATGCCTTCACTAGAATCAGTAACAATACTCATAACGCATTTTTTAATTTCTTCGTATTCGGCAAAAAGCGGAATGGTATTGCCGTAGCTCTTGCTCATTTTTCTGACATCGCGATGTCCGCATCATAAAGTAAAATATCTGCCGCCATCAACATCGGGTAATTAAAAGTACCTACATCAATTTCTTTATTTTTTGCTTCCGCATCTTTAAAAGCATGCGCACGCATTAGGTATGGCATGGTAGTAATGTTGTCAAAAATCCAACAAAGTTCCGTATGAGCGGAAACATCCGACTGTTTGAAAAAAGTAACTTTTTTAGGGTCTAACCCAAGAGCTAGATAATCAAGCACAACTGCCTTTATATTTTCAGACATTTCTTTGGCAGTTTTTACAGATTTCAAAGCATGATAGTCCACAATTAAAACATAAACATCATATGTGTCTTGGTCAGCCAAAAGCTGTTTCATCATGCCAAAATAGTTCCCAATATGGGGCTTGCCGGACGGTTGAATACCTGACAGTAATACTTTTTTAGACATAGCTATATATTATCATATTTTTTTAATTTCAGCCCAAACCTTTCTCCACATTTTAATAACATACTTATGCATTTTTTGATTTTGACATTATTTATGAAATGCTAGAATGATTCAAATGGCAACCAAGAAACCAACCAACACAAAAACTGAAAATCTGCGTATCCCTCCGCAAAGTTTAGCTTCGGAACAAGCAGTACTCGGTTCTATCATGCTCCGCAAAGACGCTATCCATGAAGTAGAAGACATAGTAAATGCGGATTCTTTTTATGCTGAAAAACACAAAAAGATTTTCCAAGCAATGCTAGACCTGTTTCTAAAAAATGAACCGATAGATATGCTTTCCCTTTCTACTAAGCTACGAGAGCAAAAATTACTAGAATCCATCGGTGGTAATCAATACCTAGCGGAAATAGTTAACACAGTTCCCTCTTCCACCAACGTAAAACATTATGCAGATATCGTGCAAAAGAAATATGTTTTACGAAGTTTGATAGAAGCTGCTGATTATGTTTCTGAACTAGCATTTGAAGAAGGTGAAGACCACATGGATGAAATCCTAGACATGGCAGAGAAAAAAATATTTAGCGTTGTCTCCTCTCCAAAGAGTCAAAAATATGTAAACATGAAAGACGCTCTGCCAGAGGCTTACGAACGTTTGGAAAAACTTCATGAAAACAAAGGCATGCTTCGCGGACTTGCTACTGGCTTCAAAGACTTAGACAACATGCTCTCTGGTCTTCAAAAATCCGATTTGATTATTCTTGCTGCTAGACCTTCTATGGGTAAAACAACTCTAGCGCTAGACATCGCTCGCATGTCTTCAGTGGTGCATGAAAAATCTGTTCTAGTTTTCTCTCTGGAAATGTCTTCCCAACAATTAGTAGATAGAATGCTCTCCGCAGAATCTCGCGTGAACGCTTGGAACTTGCGAACCGGCAGACTTTCTTCTGACCGAGAATTTTCACAACTTAGAGATTCATTAGACAAACTCGCTAAAGCAAAAATTTATATTGACGACCAACCAGGCAACTCTATCGTCCGCATGAAAGCATTGTCTCGCCGAATCAATGCTGAAAAAGGTCTGGATTTAATCATTGTGGACTACCTCCAGCTTATGACTACTTCTAAAAATTATGATTCTATGGTGAATCAAGTTACTGAAATCTCAAGGTCATTAAAAGGCCTTGCTAAAGAGCTAGATGTGCCGGTGCTAGCGCTCTCTCAGCTTTCTCGTGCAGTAGAATCTCGTGGTGGTAAGCCTCGCCTTTCCGACCTTCGCGATTCTGGCTCCATAGAACAAGACGCAGACGTGGTTATGTTCATTCATAGTGATGACCGAGGCAAAGACCCATCTGAAAAAACCAACATTGCAGAAATTTTAATTGAAAAACACAGAAATGGTCCAACAGGAAAAGTAGAATTATACTTTGATGAAAAAACTACGACCTTCTTAAACCTTGAAAAAAGCAATTTGAGTGACTTCGCAGCGGCTAAAGTAAAAGATGACTTGGATGAATTTTAAATATGGATATTATAGACAAACTAACTGAAATTTTTAAAGAATTCCCAGGTATTGGTGAGCGCCAAGCTAGACGCTTTGTTTATTTTTTAATGTTTAAGAATAAAGATTACGCTTTTGATTTATCTAAACTAAT
>JAIOPY010000036.1 GCA_021413625.1 Candidatus Nomurabacteria bacterium
CAGAGAAGCCACGCTTTTCGGTAGTATTCTTAATTTTGTGCTAAAATAAAAAAGTGGAAAATATTTTAAGTATTATAATAGCAATACTTTTGGGAGGTATAATCGTATACTTCTTTTTAAATAAAAATAAGAAAGAAGATAAAGATCAATCTTTTTTACTGCTACAACAACAAATGAATGCTCTTGCAAATACTCTTGATTCTAAACTAACAGAATCAAGAAGAGACATGCAAGATACGGTTCGTGTCCAGTTCTCTGAATCACAACAATTACTTAAAGATATAAACGAACAGATGAGTAAAAGTTTGATTGACGTAGCTCGCGAGCAAACAAAAACAAACGAGGCAACTAGAGATTTTATAAATATTGCAGAAAAATTAAGTAACTTAGAAAAAACCTTAAAGCACCAAAAACAACGTGGTAATTGGGGTGAAGCTTCTTTAGAATTAATTTTATCAAACACCTTGGCACCTGGAGAATATAAAATGCAACATATATTTAGCAATAAAGAGACCGTAGACGCAGTAATAATTACTAAAGACGGAATGATCCCTATTGACGCTAAATTCTCTCTAGATAATTACGATAGAGTAGTCCATGCAGTTGATGATAGACAACGTGAAGAGTTGGAAAAAGAATTTAAAAATGACTTAAAGAAACGAATTGATGAAACAGCTAAATATATTCGCCCAGAAGAAGGCACTCTCCCTTTTGCATTTATGTATATTCCAGCTGAAGCAATATATTACGACCTATTGGTAAATGAAGTTGGATCAGTAAAAGTAAATACTAGAAATTTGATTGATTACGCATATAATGAAAAAAAAGTTATTATAATTTCTCCCACAACTTTTATGGCATACTTACAATCAATACTTTTTGGGTTTAAAGCTTTTAAATTTGAAAAGAAAATGGGTGAAGTAATAAAAAATGTGGAAACTTTAGGAAAACATTTGAACGCATATGCTGACTATCATGTAAAACTAGGAAATGCTTTAAATACTGTGACAAACCATTACAATTCCTCCAATAAAGAACTTAAAAAAATAGATAAAGATGTTTTAAGAATTGCTGGCTCATCTCCAGAACTCAATTTGCTTGAAGTAGAAAAACCAAAAACACAAGAAGAATAAACTTGATAAAAACATGTTTTATGTCATAGTAAACAACGAATAAATTGGTGCGGCATTTTGCTATGTCGCGTGGCTCTTACACATTTTGGAGATATAACTCCATGGACGGACTGCAGCTCTGGAAAGGTATCCACGTCATTGGCATTGTCAGTATTGTTTCAGTGCTGGTGTTGGCGCCAGTGCTTAAAGACAAGAAGCCTACGCCTACGACGATGGAAGAAATCGTGGAGGCAAAACCCTCTCCTAAATACCTCGGAGAGATGAAACCTCTGGACACCCCCATCACTTACAACGTGTGGGTGTCAGATGACAACCTGCCCCGGTTCATCTTGCGCGTCAAGACCAACAACCAAGACCTGGTGGATGAGGTCTCGGCGCTCTACAACGAGGCGAACAAGCGGTGGACAAACTTCGTGGCATGCACCACTCCTCCGCACATCTTTGAGAGCAACAAGCCTCTCGTGCCCAAGTGTCGGGAAATCAAACCGACCCCAAAGCACCTGATGCACTTCAGTCTTGCTCTGGCGTTGAATCGGTTCCCGCCTCTCGCACAGTAAGTCGCGGCTCCCCGCCGCGCAAGAAACACAAACGACATCTCGCGCGCAATGCACGAGGTGTCGTTTTCTACTTTTAGATAAATTTTTCTTTTAAAAACTTATAGACAGATTCAAATCCTTCTTTACTGCCAGACCATTTTTCTGGCTCTTGGCCTATACCATTTAATATACCTTCTACAGAAAGCCATTTTATTTCTTGAACTTCTCCATCATTAAAAGATAAATTTTCTAATGGCTCGTTGTATTCTAAATAATAAACTTTAGAAAATTCACGATTAGGATAATTATCTCTCTTTCGCCACTGTCCTTCTATTAATTTTAAAAGATTAATATCAATACCTAACTCTTCTTTTATTTCTTTCATTACACCATCTTCTATGCTTTCGCCAGATTTAATATGCCCGCCAAATCTAGTGTCCCAACAATTTGGACTTAAATCTTTATCTTTTGCACGCAAATGAACTAGGAATTCAAAACCGCTTTCTGCTTTTCTAAATAAGTAAATATGCACCGTTCTGTGCCACAAACCAGTTGAGTGCACTATTGAACGCGCTTCGTTTTTACCAGTTAAATTATTTTCTTCATCTACCAAATCTAAATATTCATCCGCCATAAGGGCATTATAGCAAATTACGTGAATTTTTAAATAAAAAATGTTATATTTTTGCAGTATGGCCTTATCGTCTAACGGTTAGGACACCGCCTTCTCAAGGCAGTAATCCGGGTTCGATTCCCGGTAAGGTCACCATAAAAAACTAAACATAAAAAGAAGACAATTCTTGCGATATTGCGTCATCCAAAAGTTCTTTTTCTATCATCCAGGCATCTGAGAAAGCATGAGTTAAATAACTTTCTCCACTGTCCCCTATTATTAGAACCATTGTTTTGCTTTCAGATGTTTGCGGACTGTTTTGAATAAATTTCATAGCATAGTAGAGCACCATACCGCTAGAATCTCCAAACAATAGACCTTTCTTGTGAGCAAAAAATCGCATAGTGTTAAAAGCTTCAGAGTCAGACACATAGTCATGCAAGCTGAAAACTGAAAGGTCAATATTTTTTGGTAGCACTGCTCCAGCAGGATACCCAGGACCAGATATAAAATACCCATGCCCATGAGGAGAGAAATGACTAGAACCTTTTGGCTCCAGAGCAATAACTTTCGCTTTACTATTTTCCTTTAAATACTTTCCCACACCTGAAAGAGAACTACCGGTGCCGATAGTTCCTACTAAGTAATCAATGTTGGGTATTTGGGTTATCGTATTGGTCTAGATTAATGCCATTGTTTTCTTCAGCTAATTTTTTAGCTGTGCGACGACGAACATCTACTAAATGTCCGCCTTTTTCATCTTCCTTTTCTGTGCAAAAATGAAGTTTACCCCCGTAAGCTAAAATAGAATTAAGTTTGTCTGCTGGAGCATGCTTATCAACTATTGCTACAAATTCATAGCCTCTTTCCGCAGAGAGCATTGCTAAAGCCTTGGCAGTGTTGCCAGAGGAAGACTCATATATAGTCATGCCTTTTTTTAACTTTCCAGAGTTCTCTGCTGCTTCTATTAAAGCTCGGGCAGTGCGGTCTTTAAAACTTCCCCCAGGATTAAAATATTCTAACTTTAAATATATTTTCCAGTCAGGCCTTACTGTTTTTACTTCTAGCATTGGCGTATTCCCAATCAGGTCTCGCAGGTTGTCTTTCACATTATCCATAGCAAAATTATATCAGAAATATTTGAAAATATTTATTTAATAAAAATCTAATTCTATTACCTATCAATTCAACCCATCTCTATCCCTAAAACTAAAAACCCCCGACATCTAAAAGACAATCGGGAGACTACTTATTTGCAATTGAGCGACTTCGTATAAAAAGAACAACTTCCTGTGGGGTAAACGCGCACCGTTTACCCCCGTTAACATTTCCCAGTCTTCTTACTATGCGCGACTGGTTGTTGCTAGTTCGCCGCCTTGCCACTGGTGCCGAAGTAGGCGTCCCAGTTCTTGGCGAACTCCTCGT
>JAIOPY010000037.1 GCA_021413625.1 Candidatus Nomurabacteria bacterium
TAACAAAGAAACAATAATTAAGATGTAATATTTTGTTTTATTTTTCATAACTTATCGCAATATTTTCTAAACTCTACTGGAGCGCTTTGACAAATTTCAACAGATTTTTCTTTAGAATACCAAAGCCTCAAGCGAGCTAAAATATAATTATAACAAATATCTTTTTCGTCATCTAGAAGTTCAGCGGAAGAACAAAAAGCTAATCCTTTGATATGAGCTTTGGTGGGTTCGCCATATTTCATGTGACCACCAGACAAACCTTCAACACAAGCAAGTCTGAAAGGGTCTTTTAGTGAATGACAAATGTTTATTGCTGTAATTTTATTATAATCAACTGCATTTAAATTAAGACGAATAAACTCGTGGAATAAACTAGAGGATACTGCCGACCTAATAGAGAAACTATCCTGCTCTGGAATTGCTTCAACATGTTTTTCAGCTTCCTGAATATCATTTTTAGTAAAACGTAGTAGTGCAGGTAGCATGTTTGTGTAACAACCTTCCTTATATTCATCAATTTGGAATGGACAAATGTAAAAAGGGTCTTTCTGCATTTCAAATAATTTATACCTAGAACTCATAGATAATATTTCTAAAGAATTATAAGCTCCAGTAATACAACGATAAAGCTTACCATACTTACTGTGGTCATCTCCTGCTACACTTAAGCACATATTGAATGCTGGAGCTAGCATTTTCTGGTAATCACCCCAAGCACTTGGGTCAGCGCCATCTACTGCTCCATGGCCAATGCCGTGATAACAGGCACCCTCTCCGTCAGTTGTATCTCCGGCTAACTTTTCTCCAACATATTTACAAAAATCTTGCGCCTGCTGTACGTCACCTGTGGTATATAAAAGAATTTCCATAAAGCCATGGTAAAAACCATACCCACAGTAAGAAGTTTTAGAATTTAACTCAAAATCTTGATTGAGTTTGAATTTTCCATAAGCAAATTTACCAATTTCATGCACGAAACTATGACATTCGGAAGCAAATAATGGTTCTTTGGTATATAAATCTGCCACTAAGTCAAAAGTAGCCGGTAGCCCATCTTTTTCTAAAGTTTTATTTAAAAGTTCTTGCCAACATGTTATTTTTTCTCCTGGGCTAGAACAATCCTCTTTGCCCACAATAGAACTACCTGAAACTTTTATCCTGCCTGTAAAAAGAGAATTTAAATGGTCGTGAAAACGCCAGTCTCCAGCTTGATTAAAAGTAAAACTCCAAGAACTAGCCCCATCAACAGGTTGCCTAGGGTCAAACTCTGGATAAACACCATGAGTCGGATGAAGGTCAGAAGCTGGCCAAAATGGTTGACCTAAATTAGAACTAAAAACTACTGAATCTCCTTGTCGGATACTTATTTCTTTTGGCGAAAAACCATCCTTGGTTAAAACAATAGAATAGGTGCGACTTTCAGCAGAGAAAAAACTTCTTTTTGTAAAAAAGAAAACTAAAACTGCTGATATTATTAATATAATAATTATAATATTTTTCTTACTCATTCTTTTTTAAGATTAAAGTAATTATATTTTTCCAACATGTCTTTAGCTTCTTCGGTTTTACCTTGTCTCTCATAAAGCTTATAAAGTCCATAATATGCTCCTAGGGTGGGATTTAACTCCACTGCTTTTTTATACATTTCTTCTGCTTCTCCTAGCCTATCTTCTTTAAAATAAATTTCACCTAAACCAAAATAAACTTCACTTTTAGGTTTTATGACTTCTAGATACTTTTTAAAAGCAGCCTCCGCTTCTTCACTTCTACCTTGGAAGGAATACAACCAACCTAACCCCATGTAAGACTCACTAAGAGGATTCATCTCCAGCGCTTTCTTAAACATCTGTTCTGATTCTTCATACCTTTTCAAATCCCGATAAATATCTCCCATTGCCATATAGTTAAAATCACTTTCAGGGTTTAACTCTAGAGCTTTTTGAAACATTGCTAGCGCTTCATCTAATTTACCTTCATCTCTATACAGAAAACCTAAACCATAACTATATAAAACATCAGCATCTGGATTTAATTTCATTGCTAACTTAAAAGTCTCTTCTGCTTTAGAATATTTATTCCAATTACGATACAATTTACCCAAATCAATATAAATCCAAACATTTTCAGGGTCTAGTGAAATTGCATTTTTAAACATTTGTTCGGATTCAGCATAATGTCCTCTATATCTTAAGACGTTACCCATTTCCAATAAAGCACTGACAAAGTTAGGATTTATTTCCAATGCTTTTTTCAAAAACTCTTCAGATAAGTCGTATTTACCAACTTTAAAATAAAGTTTACCAAGCTTAGTAAGAATATCAACATCGTTAGGATTAGTAGATAAATTTTCTTCTAATGATTTTATTTCTATACCATATTCGCTTTCTGTATTTATAACTTTTTCTTTAGGTAAAAAAATAAACAAAAAAAATTCAAAAATTACGACAGTCATTAATAACAACATCAGTAATTTAAACTTTATTTTTTTAATTTTTGCAAATCGGTTCATACTTTTTATCAATCATATCACAAATATGCTTTGCTTTGTCTGAAGAATATATTACATATGAACTAGAAGCAACAAATTTGAAACATTGTTTTTTATCTAATTCACTTAAATCAGTATAGTTACAAAAATCAAGCGCTTCTAAATACTCATAATCAGGTTTACCAAATTCTAAAATGCCTCCAACAATACCATTTATACATGCCTTTTTAAGATAATCTGGAAGTGACATACAAACTTTTAACTCAGGACTAAAATCATTACCCTGTCCCACCTTATCTACAATGATAGCAGGCACTAGTTGTTCCATCGCAGCTAAGGAATGCTCTTTATTTTGTATCTTAATGATAAATTTAGTCGCTAATGCAAAATCTCCTTTTGATAAACTAGCAGCTCTTGTATTCATCTGCTCATAACAAGATTTTATAAAATCAGCTTCCTGATTCAAGCAAATTTTGTATGGGTCTTCAGTTGAATTTAAATTATATAAATTAGAATTAAGGGCAATAGCTAGCGCATTAAATACACCTGTGCCACACTGGTGAATCTGTTCAGGTAATAAAGAAATGGTCAAGCATGGTTTCTATAAAACCATGATAAAAACCATAACCACAATATGAGGCTTTAGGAGTCATTTCAATATTCTTATATCTAGAAAATAAAAAGTACGCTTTCTCACCTAATTCATGAGTATAGCCATGACACTCGGAAACAAAATCTGGTTCAGTTTCGTAAAGAACTGCTAAAACATCAAAAGAAGCGCTTAGGCCTTTTCTGTTTAAAATATTTTCTAATTCATCTCGCCAACAATTATATTTTTCAGCAGTATTGGGGCATTTTATATTACTTTCAATAGATAGTGACCACTGTTGCCATAACAACAAAAGTAACATAATTAGTATGACTAACAACAAAAAACGAATAAAACTGTTATTTAAGTTTCTTCTTACGTTAGAAAATACTTTTCTTATTATCACGATAAAATATTAAGGCATTACCAAAAAGATACCGTTTATTGCAGTGTCACAAGAATAACCATAAATACCTGGACCCGCAAATTTTGGAGTAATTGCTGTAGTTTTATTAGCAGGAATGTTCATAGTTACATCTCCATTAACTAAGGTGTGAGGGATAGAATCCATATTTTTAAAATTAATAGGCTTATTCAAGAATACACGCGCAACCGCTGGATTTGGCACACAATGAGTGACTTCAATAGAAGAAGCATCTACGGCGTAACTAAAAACTTTTGCGGAAAATTCTTTCAATTGCTCTGTTGTTGCGCCTGAACCAGGATTACTAGCTAAAAGAGTAGCTACATATGCTGGCACAGTAGGTTTTACTATAACATTACTATTTGTTGGATTAGTATTGTTAGTAGCGTTAGTGTTATTTACAGATGTATTTTCGGAAGTGTTTAAAACAATTGGAGATTTTTGATTCTTATATATAAAGAAACCTAGAACTAAAATAGCCACCACTAAGACGACAATGATAATTTTTTGAGAAGTTGTCATAAATATATTATTAATTTTATAATACGTTAATTCTAACATCTATTGATAAGCAAGGCAATATTTTATCTATCTTTATCTTAAAATTATAAAAACTCTTATAATACAACTTGTTTTAGACATTTATTCTTCCAATCTACTGGTAGGGCATTACATAAAGTATTGAATTGTGGAGACCCAGCATGAAGATTATAAGTTGAATACCTTACTAAGTTTCCATAACAAGCTTGTTGGTTATTTATATTATTTGCCTCCGTGCAAAATTTAACAGCACTAACGATATTTCCATAATCAGTCTCTATCATACGAGAAGCACTTGCCGCAAAGCATTCCGCATCCCGTGGGCTTGGTAAGGCTGAACAAAAACTATTCATGCGATTAACATCAAGTTTCATTTGGGCAGCAACAACATAAAATAAACCCAAATAACATCGCTCTGAGTGTTCTTGGTGCTGAAGTAAGCTATTTGAACAATACTTTACCAAACCAGAAGGTGTCATTATCTCTTGAAAAAAGAGAGGCCAACCTTCACTCCAACAAGAGCTCCGTTCTTTGTCATTAAATTTTTTACAGAAACTAAGAAGTTGGTCAGACTTTACTTCTTTACCAGAAATTAAATCAAAATCTTCTGGTTCAAGAGGCTGAAAAATTTGCATAAAAGCCCCGTCATAACAAAGTTGAGAAAAATCTTTACCATTTTGTTTTTTAGCAATTTCATTACATAATTTAAGTGAAAGTTTTATATCGGCCCTAGTTAAATACATAGTCAAATGACCTAACGCGTGATAACAAGAGCCTTGTTCTAGCCCAGTTGGATTCCAAACACCTCTTTTCTCGCAAACATCAAAAAGTTCTGGCTTAATTTTTTCCACCTCTTCTGGAGTAAAAAATTCTACTCTGAAACGTTCTTGAAAAGCTCCATGAATACCTCCATTAGAACACACACCAGAAGGCACCCGAGCAACAACCTCTTTCCATTTAGAGGGGTCTTTTTTTACTTCTCTCGCACTAAGAGCATGTCCTAATACATGACAATATGGATAACTTGAATCTTGACCTTGGATGATGCGAGTAACCTTAAAAGCATCCTCCATTGAAATATCATCCATCAATTTTGGTATTTCACGGTCATAACAAGAAGGGCGATACCTTTCTTCCGAACAAAGTTTTACGATATTGGTTGCATATTTGTTCAACAAAGCATCATTATGTTTATCTTTTATAGAAAAAGTGTCTCCGTTAAATAAAAAAAATGCTTCTACTGCCACAACCAATGCAAATGCCGTAATTAAAATTACGTAAAGATTATTATTATTTAATTTAAATTTAAATCTTTTCATTTAAAATTTTATTGCATTCTGGTTGATATGCTTCGGGTAATTCTTCACAAAATAATTTTCGGTAATTCAAATCTTGAATATAATATGAAACTGCATTAATTAAAGCATTAAAACATGAGCCTTGAAAAAATTCATCCTCTATTTGAGTACAAAAGTTCACAGAAACACTTCTTTCATTTTCTCCACCCCAATATAGTGAATTTAGCGCATGCACTACACAAGAATTAATTCCTAATTTATTAGATGCCAATAAACACCAATCATAAATTTGTTTTAATTGCGTACTGGAAAGATTATTTATTGAACCTTGCCTTATGTCTCTGCCTTGAACTAAACCATCAAACTCTTTCCCGAAACCTCCAAAACAAGCATCGCGTTCAGAGCTTTTATCTTTTGGAATCAAGTCACAGAACTTAAAAGCTTTGGCAAAATCTTTCGCGGTAGGCTTGCCAAGGTTGGCGCCAACGGCTTCAAAAAGATAAGGAGTAAGATACACGTAACATAGATATTTTGCTTCTTTAGAAATAAAACTACTCTCACACAAAGATAGAGGTTTGTTTTTATTTAAATATTTTTTTCTCTGAACCTCCCAAATCTCTCTATCATGAAAACCACCTCCAATAATCTCCATCACTGTTCCGCTTATGCATTGAGTAGCTTCATTATAATTATATTGTGGTGTCCCAGTTTTTTGACAAATCTTTGAAGCTTTCTCCATATCGTAGCCCTCATAGGCCAAAATACCGTGCCCTAAACCATGAAAACACATTGTATATGCGCCCACACCACCTGGCGCCTTTCGGCAAGCTTCAGCAACTTCTTTAAGAGCATCTTCACCTTTGTCATTAAATAAGCCAATAACCATTGAATGAGAACAAGCATTACGGAAATCATTATCACAAACTGTCATGCCATCCACCCCTTCTTGTTTATAAAGAATGTCACCTATACCATGACCAAGAAGATGAAGGTCTATGTCTGATTGAAAATTTACAACCTTCAAAGCAGAAAAAGCATACCTAGCACCTTTGTCTTTTGCTAAATCAGTAAAAAACTTTAAAGCTTCCTCAAAATTAACTGCTCTATTTTCAATACTTCTTAATTCAGAATATGAACCACCTCCAAAACCAAAACTTCCAAAAATTAGAATAAAAATAAAAATTATATTAATTAAAACTAATGCAAAAAATGCTAAAAATAATTTATTTAAATAAAAATCTTTTTTAAACATAAATTTGCAACCTAAAAAACTACGGAGTAACAATAATATATCCAACTAAACCGGTAAAATCGTCAACTTTACATAAATAACCATACAAACCACGCCCATGGATAAAAGCTTTATTGGCACTTATTGATTTTCCAACACCTATCTCTAAAACGTTGTTTTCATCAAAAGAAATAGATATTTTTTTACTACCAGTATTCTTAAATACAACAGGAGAAGTTATTGATGCCTGTAAAACTAAAGGAGTCACTTTGCAATCTTTAACTTCTATCTCACTGCCAACTACAGAGAGCTTAGCAGCTAATTTAGAATGTTCATCTACTTCTTCTTTAGTTGCATTAGGACCAGGAGGAACAAGTAATTTTTGCTCATCCGCTGAAAAACTATTTTCATCAATTTTCAAATCCTCACTAGGTTTTACACTATCGCTCCAATACTTATTGTAAACCACAGAGCCTAAAACAATAGCTAATAAAACTAATCCTAATAAAATAAGGGGTAAATATTTTTCTATATGTTTCTTTGACATACCTTTATCATACCAAACAAAGAAAATTTCACAAAACATTGCATAAAAATGATTAATGTGATACTATTTGTCTGTATGAGTCCTGTCGCAACAGGGCTTTTATTTTTAGAAAAACTTAATAAAAAACACATGTTAGACCTAAAAACATTTAAATCAGCCTTAGAACAGCTAGAAGAAGAAAGAAAAATTCCAAAAGAAAAAATCCTAGACGCCATAGAGCAAGCCATGGCCGCTGCATACAAGAAGGATTACGGCAAAAAAGGACAAATCATTCGCGCTAAATTTGACCTAGAAACTGGAAAAACAGATTTTTTCCAAGTAAAAATCGTGGTTGACGAAACAATTACGAAGATTGGTGAAAATGATGAGAACGAAAAAGAATACTCAATAAAAGATGAGGGCGATGAACGCGTTCACTTTAACTCCGAACACCATATAATGCTGGAAGATGCTAGAA
>JAIOPY010000023.1 GCA_021413625.1 Candidatus Nomurabacteria bacterium
ATATTTGCAATTTAGAAATAATCATATTTTTAAGCTTAATGTCTCTAAAATTCAAACTCCAAAGCCAGAAAAAGAAAAGCCTCAAATTAAGGGACCAACTTGTGGATAGAGTTCACAAACTCCCAACTTATTGTTGAAATATCTTTTATTATTGTTTCTAGAGTTGCTAAATCATTCCCTCTAGTCATAATACAAACAAAGTAAGGATGCTCTGGATAATACACTATTCCACAATCATGGAGTTCGGCATACGGTCCTACAGTAAAAGCATTTATTCCAAACTTATGTGAGACTGTTGTGCCTGTGGGAACACCTGCAACTATTCCTTTATTAAATAATGTATTACTTAAAAGTTCCAAAACTTTTTCAGAAACAGGTTTAGATAAATACGTGCCATTATAAAGTGCCCTAAAAAGATGAGAGTAATATTCTGGGTTATATCCTCTATCTGCCGCTAGGTCAACTTTAGGCATATTAAGGTCTTCGTAAGTTTTATTCAGAATTTCCTCCCCCACCGCATCCTTAAGAGCTTTATTGGCAACGTTATCAGACTCTATAATAGTATGCTCCACTAATTCTTTTATAGTATAAGTGCCCCCAATTTTTACTGGTAATTTTGGCTCGTATCGGTCACCATCCTGTAAATAAGAAGAATAACTCTTAGATATGAAAATACGCTTAGATAAAAAACTCGGGTCTAGCTCTGCTATTCGCAAAGCGGCAACCATATTAACAACCTTAAGCATGCTGGAAGGAGAATAAGTTTTTTCAGAATAAACGGATATGGACTTACCTAAGTTGAGTTTTCTAAAGTATACGGAAGCTTCAGAAACTTTTTCTTCTGCAATTGCCTTATCAATATAATTTGTAATATTTTTTTTCAGAGGGACATACTCGTCATCCTCCTGAATCGTTCCATAATCTACAAATAAGAGTGGGTTTATAAATTTATAACTAGAAGATTCTTCTCGCACCGATTGGGGCAACGGTGAATTATCCTTATCTAAAATAAAACCAGCACAAATTCCAAGAACTAAAAATATTACGCTTAATATATGTTTTTTGACATACAACATTTGGCGCGACCGACCGGATTTGAACCGGCAACCTCCCACGTGACAGGCGGGTGCTCTAACCAGTTGAGCTACGATCGCATATTTTAAAATTACCATAAACCAGAGGTTTAATCTAGCTTACAATGTGTCGGGGGTGGGTTACGATCCCACGGCCTTGGGCTTATGAGTCCCACGCTCTACCAACTGAGCTACCCCGACAATTATTTCAATTTCCTTTTGGCTGTCCTTACTCGATGGCAGTTTGCACATACCAAATCACATTTCTCAATCTCTTCTTTTACTTTATTTATCCCTGAAGTGTGATATCTATATTCCGAGACATTAAATTTTTTATCTTTACGGTGATCAAAATCCAATACTTGGGGATAATCTTTTCCTAAAAAACCACAATCCATACACTTCCCTGTTTTTTTGTAATTTAAAACATATTCATTAATTTTACTTTTAATATTTTTAACGTATTGAATATGCTTTATCTTATTAAGAGGATACCATACCTCTTTCATATATCTCTTATGGTTTTCTCTTTTTTTCTCGGGTGTTTTATATGGCATTCTCATAAAATTTTAACATTTATGAGACCGCACTACAATATCGTCTAGCTAGCAACTGGCATGTCACTTGCCGACTTGTTGCGGGGCCCGGAATCGAACCGGGGCCTCAAGGTTATGAGCCTTGCGAGATGCCTCTTCTCTACCCCGCTATATTATAACTTGGAGATAATCTTCCCTGCCTACCGGCAGGCAGGTCTACCCCACTATACAAAACATAGCTATAAAAAAATGCCCTTAAAGGCATTTATCTATTCTACCCTAAATTAACCCAAAAGCAAATTAGATATAGCCAAATTCACGAAATATTTGTTCATATAAAGCTACCACTCTACGGGCTTCATGTAAGGATAAATCAAAGCTTGCGCCTTCATGGGCTATTTTATTTCTAACAGTATGAGCCTCCCATGCGGTCGTTAAATTTCTAAATTTATCTCTATCAGCTGACTTCAACTTTTCACCCAAATTTTCGCCTTCAAATTTTAAATCGGTCATTAAACTATCCAACATAGAATCCGCTTCAATTATGGCAAGCTTCCAATCATTCACATTGTGAGATGCAAGATATTCAAGAACCTGAACCCATCTTAAATTTTTTGAAACTCCTTCGCCTTCTCTTAGTTTTTTTTCTTTTTCTTTCTGATGATGAGCAAACTCCGCAATTTCATGAGCTAAATGGTCGTGTTCCTTTCTTCTAATTTCAAACATTCTTACTGCACTATACAGAATTATGGTTATAAAAAAAATCGCCAGAAAAGTGGCAACACCCTTTATTAAACTTGTTAACTCTTGACTGAAAGTAATTTGAAAAACCCCTTGAACTACTGAAACTATGCTATCAAACCAGTATCCAGGGTCTAAAAATTTATAAGAAGCTGATGGGTCTTCTAGACTTGTATTAAAAAATTGTGATACATCCATAATTGAGTGTTCAATGAATAATATAAATTATATCATAACCTTATCTTATTGTTTCAAATTTCTTGCCAACTTCAAAAAGTATATTTTCAGCAAAATGGCTAGCCATAAACTGAATTGAGAGTGGTAAGTTTTCTTTAGTTTTTCCAGAAGGAATAGCCATAGAGGGCACCCCAGACAAATTTGCTGGCGCAGAAAAGATATCACATAAATACATTGCCACTGGGTCATCCATCTTTTCGCCTAATTTAAAAGGAAGTATGGGTACAGTTGGGGTGGCTATTAAGTCCACACTTTGAAAGGCTTGCATTACTTCTTCTTTAATTTTTTCTCTAATTTTTATCGCCTTATTATAGTACGCATCATAATAACCATGCGAAAGCACATAGGTGCCAAGTAAAATTCTACGGCGAGCTTCTTTACCAAAACCTTGCCCCCTACTTTTTTTATATACTTCTAATAAATTTTTACCTTCGGCGCTATAACCATAACGAATACCATCAAAACGAGAAAGGTTAGTAGAAACTTCGGCAGGCATAATGATGTAATACGCAGCCAAGGAATATGGCGAATGAGGTAATTTTATATCTACAATTTCATAACCAGAATTTTTTAATTTTTCTAACGACTCTTTAAAATTTTGCATAACCACTTCCTCAACTCCATTTTCAAACAAGTGCCAAGGTACACCTATTTTTTTAGAATTTGTTTTTGTTTTAGAAACTCTTAAATCCTCTGGCACAGAAGTACTGTCTTCGGGGTCGTATTTTGAGAGAGTGTTAAAAATAATTTCCACATCACTAACATTTTTGCCAAAAGGTGAAACTTGGTCTAGGGAGTTACCCATAGCAATTATGCCATGCCTAGAAACCGCGCCATAAGTTGGCTTAAGTCCAACTAAGCCACAAAAAGCCGCAGGCTCACGCACAGAACCACAAGTTTCAGTGCCTAAAGCAACCAATGCCATGTCTGCTGCTACCGCTGCTGCGGAGCCTCCAGAAGAGCCTCCAGGCACCCGAGCAGGGTCTAGCGGATTGCGAGTTACTCCATAAGCCGAGGTTTGAGTAGAAGAGCCCATGGCAAATTCGTCCATATTGGTTCTGCCTATAATTACTGCTCCCGCTTCTTTTAGTTTTTTTATAACTGTAGAGTCATAGGTTGCTTTGTAATTTTCTAGAATCTTAGAGCTAGCAGAAGCAATATGACCTTCAAATAAAATATTGTCTTTAATTGCAAAAGGAATACCAGTTAAAAGAGTCGCACTGCCATCTTGAAATTTTTTCTGCGCTTTTTCTGTTTGCTCTGAGATATCTTTATAAACTTCAAGGTAGGCATTTAACTCTTTATTTTTTTCTTTAATAACTTTCAGGTACGCATCCACTAATTCAGTGCAGGTAAACTCCCCTTTTTTCATTCCTTCATGAGCTTTTTCAATTGTAAGATTTTTTAAATCAATCATATGCTAAAGAATCTTTTTTACTTTTAGAAATCCATCTTGAGAATCTGGAAACTGTTCTTTTATAGAATCTTGAGAAAAATCTTTTTGAATAACTTCATCTTCTCGCCAAACATTGTGAACTGAATAATCAGGACTAACTTCCGCTATCTTTACTTCTTCAATTTGTTTTACATACCCCAAAATACCTTCCATATCTTTTAGGATTTGCTCTTTTTCTTCTTGGGAAAGCTCTAATTTAGCAAGCTCTGCCAAGTTTTCCACATCTGTAAGATTCATATTTTGAGTATAACAAAATTAGCTAAAAAGAGAAAACTTTATTATTTATTCAAAAGCGCGCTGATGCGCTCTTCTACTGGTGGATGGGTAGCAAAAAATCCAGCTACTTTCTTACCAATCTTAGACCCTTTTGGGTCTGCAATATATAAATGGGCAATAGCACCATGTTGCCTAGCTATTGGCTTACTGTGTTGAGAAATTTTACGTAAAGCATTCGCCAATCCTTCTGGATAGCGACTAAGGAGTGCCCCTGAAGCATCTGCTAGAAATTCTCTTTTGCGTGAAATAGCTAATTGAATTAGAAGCGCAAAAAATGGCGCTAGAATTGCAAAAATAATTCCAATTACCATTAATATCCCATGTGCTTTGTTATCATTGTCTCTACTGTTTCCCCAAAGCATGCTTCGCAAGAAGATATCTGAAAGAATAGAAACAAAACCCACTAGCACCACAACCACAGTTGAAAGCAACATATCCCGATTACCAATATG
>JAIOPY010000032.1 GCA_021413625.1 Candidatus Nomurabacteria bacterium
ATGCACAATCCTGCGTTCAAAAGAGGACATAGGGTCAACCTCTACACTTGATTTAAAGTATCTAGCTCGTTCTGCCATCATGTGTGCTACTGCTCGGATACCTTCTATACGTTTCTTTTGGAATCCATTTATATCTATTAAAAAATCTAAAATTGGATTTTCGGGTGTTAAATTAGGTGTCTTGTTTTCAATAATCCTGCGAGTTAAGTAATTTAAGGCATGTAGGGCCTCTCCGTCACGACCAATGAAAAAGTGAGGTTCTGCTACTTCAACCGAAAACCAAGTATTTTGAGGTTCGGTTTCAATAATATTAATTTCCTTAACTGGTATAGTAGTTTTTTCTATTATTTCTTTTATTAGGTTTTGAATATCATTTTTATTCATAATTAACTTAAGACAGGTGCTTGTTTATTCTTCTTCTCAGCGTAAATCTGCTGACTTATAGCAAAAATATTACTTACTATCCAGTATAATGCAACTGCTCCAGAAGTAGAAACCCCAAACCAATCAGTATAAAGAATGATAAAAATCAAAACTGGAAAAAAATATTTCATTTGAGTATGCATACTTCTACTTAAACTACTCTGGAAGGAGCCGTCATCCGCTGAAACAGGAGGTTTAGACATAAAATGCGCTTGAAAGTATTGAGAAATCGCAGCAAGTAGCGCTAAAGCTAAACTCTTTTGACTTATGTCTATAAATCCTAGAAACATGGTATTAATTTGCGCTGGAGCTTTAATGAAAGAATAAATCACGTCGGGATTAAAGTTAACTCCTTTCAAAAAAACAAAATACAATGCAAAAATTACTGGGATTTGAATTAAAACTAAAAGACAACCAGAAAATGGGTTAGTTTGGTGTTTTTTATATAATTCAAAAGTTAGCCTAGCTTGTTCTTCCTTGTTGACGCCCATATCCTTAATTTTTTTTAATTCTGGAGACAGAATATTCATTTTTGCCTGGCTTTCAATGGAACGCTGAGAGAGAGGAAAAATTAAAATTTTAACAAATAAAGTAAGTATTATAATAGCTATACCGATATCTCCTCCTGGAATAATTGAGGCTAAAAACACCAAGGCATTAACTAAAGGATGATATAAAAAAGTGTCCCAAAGACTATGAATCATATTTTCATTCTATATGAAAATATTAAAAAACACCAGTAATTTAAGCTTTATTTAACAGGGTCAATATGATTTTTCTGCCAAGGATGACAACGCAAAATACGTAAAATAGATAAATAACTACCCTTTAGAATACCGTATTTTTCTATCGCGCCCTTGCTGTATTCTGAGCAACTAGGGTAAAAAACACAGCTAGGTTTTATAAATGGACTTATGTTTCTTTGATAAAAGGAAATAGATTTTATAAAAATTAATTTCATGGTTCTATAACTTATTTAAAATAAATTCAACTTGTTTGCTTAACTCTAATGAATCCACGTCCTTTTTTAAAACAAAAGCGCCAGAGAGCCCAACAGGGAAGTCATTTAAATATTTCTTTAAAACTGCATACCCTCGTCTTCTTAATAAATTTCTTTTAACTGCGGTCTTAGCTGTGCTTTTAGGCACAATAAAAGATATTTTCTGGAGTTTTAGATTTTTATTCAAAACAAACTTGAAACTTAAATTAGTGGAATTTATAAATTTTCCATTTTTAAAAATTTCTTCAACTGATTTTTTATCAGCTCTATGTTTTTTAGGAAGCATAAACAACCACTATTAGCTTTATAGGGTTAGACAGAAAGCTTTGCTCGGCCTTTTCTTCTGCGTCTAATGATAACTTTTTTACCATTTTTACTCTTAGACCTAGACAAAAATCCATGAGCTTTACTTCTCTTTCTTTTTTTAGGTTGATATGTCTGTGACATAAAAGGCAGTATATAACATTCTTCCTTTAATATCAAATGAGTTTTTGCTACGACAAAAACGTTTATGATGTTAAGCTTATCAACAGATTATCAACATAGTTAGTAAGTTTTTAAAATTCACATAAAATTAACAGGTAGTATAATGTGATGCGATGGACACAAAACAACTTTGGAAAAACTGTTTAGCAGAAATTGAGCTAGGAGTATCAAAAGCTAATTTCAGTACTTGGTTTAAAAATACCTCTATTTTAAGGGAAGATATGGGTATTATCTATGTAGGGGTTCCTAATGAATTCGTTAGAGATTGGCTTAAAAACAAATACCATAAGCTTATTACCAAAACCATAGCAGATGCCTATGAAAACATGCGCGCTGTGGAGTATATAATTACTAAAATAGAGGCAAGTAAGCAAGAACCTCAAAAAATCAATGAAACTTTTGTAAATAAAGAGCTTCCATTAAAGGATTTATATATAAACCCAGAAGATAACTTAAATTCTAGATATCATTTCAATTCCTTTATTGTGGGAGGGTTCAATGAGCTTGCTTATGCTGCCTCTCAAGCCAGAATAGAGAATCCTGGGACTAAATATAATCATATTAAACAAATAATATTTTCTTCCGATAAGCATCCTAACTACATACCAGAGCTCGCAGACCGCTTAAAATCACGTTTTGCTGCTGGAATGATAGTTGATGTCTCGGAACCAGAATATGAGTCTAGATTGGCTATTTTAAAGGTTAAATTACAAGAATTAGGCATAGACCTAGATAAAGAGATAGTGGAGTACGTCGCAGAAGCAATAGAAGGTAATATTAGAGAGTTAGAAGGAAGTTTAAACACAATTGTTTGCCAATATCGTCTTAAAAATAGGCCCCTCTCATTAACTGAAGTTAAAAACCTACTAAAAAATAACATAAAACCAAAAAAGAACGTGGCTATTAAAGATGTGGTAAAAATTGTAAGTGATTATTACAACCTAGATGAAACCTCAATCTATGAAAAAACAAGAAGGAAGGAGATAGTAAAAGCACGACAAGTGGTTATGTATCTTCTAAGAGAAGATTTTAATGTTTCTTATCCTTTAATAGGACAAAAACTAGGAGGTAAAGACCACACAACTGTAATACACTCCTATTTAAAAATAAAAGGAGACCTAAAAAATGACCCTCACCTTCAACAAGAATTAGAAGTAATAAGAGTTATGTTTAAATAGTTGTTAATAAACAGTTAAAAAACAAACAACAACTTAAAAAGTAAATGTGGATAATTTTAAGTAAATTTTAAAAAATAAAATTATAAACAATAAAAAACAAAAATTATTAGATAAAAATTAGAAATAAAAAATTAAAAATATCCTTTATAAATAACATTATGTTTTACTTATACACTTTTCAACACAACTAATAGTATTAATAGATTTAATATATAAGATATAAACATATGAAGATAGAATGTGAAGTTAATAAAATTAAAAATGCAATTTCTCAAGTAGAAAAAATAACTGGAAAAAATTTAACTCTTCCTGTTTTAAACTCTATTCTTTTAACTGCATCTGGTAAATCTCTTAAACTTAGAGCTACCAACTTAAGTTTAGGTGTTGAGGTAGAAATACCATCTAAAATTGAAAAAGAAGGTGTGGTAGCTATTTCAGGTTCTATATTAACTAATATTTTTTCTAATGTTTTTGAAAATGATAATGTTTTTTTAGAAGGGGATGATGGGAATTTAGCTATAAAAACCAAAAAAAGTAAAATCAAGTTAAAAGGACAACCTTGTGATGATTTTCCAACTATTCCAAAGGTAGATGGAATAACTTTTGAAATAGAAGTAAAGAAATTTTTAGATGGTATAAAGTCTGTATATTATAGTTCTTCTGTTTCAGATATAAAACCAGAAATATCTAGTGTTTATATTTATGGAGACGGTGAAGATTTAGTTTTTGTCTCCACTGATTCTTTTAGACTAGCTGAGAAGAAGGTTAAATTAAAAAATTCTGAAGAAGTTTCTGGTATGTTAATTCCATTTAAAAATATACCTGAAATTCTAAGGGTTTTTAGTGAATCTTCTGGTTTTTTAACTGTATGTTTTAATAAGAACCAAGTTTCTTTTTCATCTGATAATATATATCTAACATCTAGAATTATAGATGGAGTTTTTCCAGATTATCGTCAAATAATACCTAAAAATAAAAAAACAGAAGCAGTTGTTTTGAAACAAGATTTACTTAACGCTTTAAAAATTTCTAA
This sequence comes from Candidatus Nomurabacteria bacterium, assembly GCA_021413625.1. GTDB lineage: Bacteria > Patescibacteriota > Minisyncoccia > Phycocordibacterales > UBA9973 > UBA9973. Next base: position 4,121 of record JAIOPY010000032.1, read on the forward strand.
TATTTTTTCTGATAAATTTAATCAGGTAAATCTTTTAATTAATCCTAAAAATAAAGTTTTTGAACTTTCTTCTTCCAACAACGATGTGGGTGAAAATAAAACTCAAATTGATGCAACTCTAGAAGGAGAAGAAGTTGAGCTTTCTTTTAATTATAAATATTTTTTAGACTGTTTTCAGTCTATTGATACTGACAGTATGTCTGTAAAGTTTGAAGGGACATCTAAGCCAATAACCATAACTCCTATATCTGACCGTTCTTTCACCTACCTTATTATGCCTATGAATAGATAGTTAGTCTTCTACTTTAAAAACAGAAGTTGTTTCTCCGCGGTTATATACTGTGTCGTAAGAAATTATATTTATTTCATTTTTCTCTCTTAAAATATCTAAATCTTTTGGATAAAAGGAAAAATTAAACGGATATTCTGAGGTGCCTAAATAAGCATCATTTACAAAAATATCTATTTTCTGTAAAGGAAAACGTCCAATGTTAGAAATTTTAAGTTGAATTTTTTCATTAGCTTTATAGTAGATAGTGTCTTTGGGTTCAATTACCCTTACATCTGGTTTAGAATCTTCATTGTGAATATCATCTTCTTCTGTAGGAGCGTCTTCCCAAGTTGTTACCGGATATCTCCACTCATTTTGTTCCCACCATCTTTGTACAGGAACCTCCCAATGCATAAATTGTTGATTGTTGTCTGGATTGCTTGGCGCTGGTCCTAAAATATCGTCTCTGTTTAACCAATAGAGTATGGAATGAACATTAGTAATTATTTTTTCTTCCAAAGTTTCTTTTGGAGTATATGCGGTGGCTAATTTTTTAGAAATTTTATCTATGAAAAAGCTTTCATTGCCTTGCCAAAATCCACGTAATACTGGTTTAACTTTTTGAATATCAACTTCTAGGTTTGGTTTTTCAAATTTTTCATTTGGTAATATTTTTAGCGCTTCAGCTATAAATTTATTCCAAATTGGCCCAGCCATTGCCGCACCTCCTTTTTTCATAGGAGTATTGTCATTGTTGCCTGCCCAAACACCTACTGTAATAGAAGGTGTATAACCTACAATCCAAGCATCTCTGTTGCTGTTTGTGGTTCCTGTTTTTACTGCTATTTCTTTTCCTGGAACTAGCAATACAGAATTGGCGCCAAAAGTTGGGGTCCGAGCAATATTATCAGATAAAATATTGGAAATAGTTAATGCTGTATTTTTTGGTAATACGTCTTTTGGTTTTTGAATATACTCTTCTAATATTTTTCCATTTATATCTTCAACTTTTAGAATTCCAGTTTGAGGATTTTTTACTCCATCATTTGCAAAAACGCTATAAGAGGCTGTCATGTCTAGTAAAGTAACCTCGCCACCTCCGATAACTAAAGTTAAACCATATCTACTTTTATCAACCAGTGTGCTTATTCCCATATCTTCAGCTGTTTTTAATGCATCACCCAAGCCAACTAGATATAAGAGTTTTACTGCTGGAATGTTTATGGATTGTGCTAATGCATTCCGTAGAGTCATTGGGCCACGAAAATTTCCGTCATAGTTATCTGGAGAATAACATTCGTCTTGGTTATGCCCTGGTAAAGCTTTACCATCTGCATCACAAGTTGTTTGAAATTCTGTTTTTAAATCAAATAAAACTGTATCGGGAGTAAAACCTTTATTAAAAGCAGTAGCGTAGATAAAAGGCTTAAAAGAAGAACCCGGTTGTCTTTTCGCAGTAGCTATATTGTAGTTGCCGTCTATTTCCTTATCAAAGTAGTCTCTAGAGCCTACCATTGTAAGAATTTGCCCTGTCTTGGGGTCTATTGCTACAAGTCCAGCATTCTCTCCATTCCAGTTTTTCTCGTTGTCTAAAGCGCCTTCTTTTACAAATTTTTCTGCTTTCTCTTGTAATTCATAATTTAGAGTTGTGGTAACTTTTAAACCACCATTTTCTACCACATCCGCGCCGTATTTGTTTTCCAAGTAGTCCTTTATAAAAAATACAAAGTGGGGCGCTTTAATTCCAGAAGTTGATTGGGGTAGGAAAGTTACTACTTCACTTTTGGCTTTATTATATTCATCTTCCGATATGAAATTTAGTTCTAGCATTCTAGATAAAACTAAATTTTTTCTGTCTTCTAATTTATCTTTATTTTTACCATAAGGTGACAACAAGGTTGGAGATTGGGGAATAGAAGCTAAATAAGCAGCTTCTGCTAAAGTTAAATCCATCGCTTTTTTGTTAAAATAAGTTTTACTTGCTTCTTCTATGCCGTAAATAGTGCCTCCGTAGGGAATTTCATTTAAATAAGCTTCCAATATCTTTTCTTTAGACATGGATTTATCTATTTTTACTGCCAGAACCCATTCTTTTAATTTTCTAACATACCTTCCAAAACCACTGTCTTTTTGTAATAAAGTATTTTTTACCAATTGTTGAGTTATAGTTGAACCACCACCACCTATGCCAATGTTAAAAATATTTGAAAAAACTGCTCTGATGGTAGAAGTTATTCGTATGCCGTTGTGATTGTAAAATTCCGAATCTTCAATTGCCACCGTAGCATTTTTAATATTGGGACTCATGTTTTCAAAAAGCACATTAGTTCTTTTTACATCTCTGTGAATGTCGTATAGTAAAACCTCTCCTGTACGGTCATAGATTTGAGTGGAGTTTGAAACTTTTCTGTCTTCAAAAGAACGGAAATCTGGAATTCTTAAAGAAGAAACCCAAAGCACAATTATTCCTAAAAAAATAATTCCAACACCAGCGCCAAAGAGCACCATGTTTTTAAAATGTTTGTTTTTTCTATGTTTTTTCAATTTATGCAACATCTTTTAATCATAACAAAAAATCACTTCTTTTGTAACGAATTTTAAAAATTAAATACTAAATGCTATACTTTTATTATGGATAAAATTGATGAATTACTTACCCGCGGAGTAGATAAAATATACCCTTCTAAAGAAGAATTAGATAAAGTTTTACGCTCTGGTAAAAAACTTAGGCTATATCAAGGCTTTGACCCCACAGGAACTAAACTACATGTTGGCCACATGGTTGGTTTGCGTAAGCTAGCAGAGTGGCAAAAATTAGGGCATGAGGTTATTTTTTTAATTGGCGACGGTACCGGCCAAGCTGGAGACCCTTCTGGTAAAACAACTGCTAGAGATAAGTTTCATTCCCGTGAAGAGCTGCGTGCTAATGCTAGAGACTATGTAATGCAGGCACAAAAAATTGTTGATTTTGAAGGCAGTAATCCTATTAAAATTTTATACAATGGCGACTGGTTAAATGAATTAAAACTCGTAGATATCTTAAATATTGCAGAAAATTTTTCTTTACAGCAATTATCTGAACGGGATATGTATCAAGAGCGGATGAAAAAAGGAGAAACTGTAAACCTTCGTGAGTTTCTTTACCCGCTTTTACAAGGCTATGATTCTGTGGCGATGGACGTAGATTTAGAGTTAGGTGGTTCCGACCAAACTTTTAACATGCTTTGTGGTAGAACCCTTATGAAATCCATGAAGAAAAAAGAAAAGTTTGTGATGACTACTCCACTACTTGCTGATTCTTCTGGTAGAAAAATTGGCAAGACTGAAGGCAATGCTATTGCGCTTGATGATAAGCCTGAGGAACTTTTTGGAAAAATAATGACATTTCCAGATGAAGTGATTGTAAAATGTTTTGAATGCCTAACTACTATTCCTATGGAAGAAGTGAAAACGGTTGAAGAGAAAATTAAAGAAGGCGTTAACCCAATGCTTTATAAAAAACAGTTGGCGGAACAGATAGTAAAAGAATTAAACGACGAAGCCTCTGCCAAAAAAGCGGCATTGAGTTGGAGCGACACTTTTCAAAAAGGAGAAATTCCAGAAGAAATGACAGAAGTTCCCCAAGTTGAAAATTTAATGAATTCTTTAGTTAAAGCTAAAGCTGTATCTTCTAACTCTGAATTTCGGAGATTAGTAGAAGAAGGAGCAATTACTAACTTGGAAACAGGAGAGAAAATAAAAGATGTAAATTTTACCCCTGAAAAAGGTTCTAGGTTTAAAATAGGCAAACATAGATTTGTAAAAATTATATAAATTAAAAACACCCCGTCTGGGGTGTTTTTAATTAGTGGTATCTGTTGTCTGGGTCATCATCTCCTATGCCTAAATCGTCATCCATAAGCGGTTCATCTAAATCGTCTTCACCGTCTAGTTTGAAATTTAAATCTTCCGTTAAGTCTTCACTATTATCCTCGTCGTAACTCATTTATTTTTTTATTTTTTTAAACGACCTTTTTATAATTTTTTAACTCAAAGATTTTTCCTTGAGCTTAATTTTCTTATTTTGTATCAAAATAGGGGCTGCTACGCAATATTATATGTGGATAACCCTATACTCTAATATGGGCAAAGCCAGTTAAAGCTACCGCAATCGCGTCTAGTTCGTCGTCGGAGTTTTTGGTTTTATCCATATCTACCAATATTTTTACCATTTTTATGACTTGTTCTTTGTCAGCCCTACCGTCACCAGTCACTGCTCCTTTTATTTGCGGAGGAGAATATTCAAAAATTTTAAGTCCTGCTTGGATTGCTTCATAAATCACAACTCCCCGAGCTTCGGCTACGCGCATTACTGTTTTTTGGTTTGTATTTAGAAATAAAGTTTCAATAGATAAAACCTCTGGTTCATATTCTTTTATTGTTTCTTTAACTTTTTTACCTATCAAGTTTAGTCTTTCCGAAAATTCTAACTTT
>JAIOPY010000024.1:0-1274 GCA_021413625.1 Candidatus Nomurabacteria bacterium
ACACTCTTTATTCTTCTTTTAATTTCTTTTGTGCCCGCCATAAATATTATTTAAGGAAACTCGTTTTAAAATCCTCTATTACTTTTTTAAGCTTTGCTTCACCCGCATCACTCCACATTTTCTTTTCAACAACTTCTTTATAAAACTCTTTAGCATGACTTTCACTATAATCTATCAAACCTTGTTCAAATTCTTTAATTCTTTCAACTGGAACATCATCCATCAAACCTTTTGTAAGAGCGTAGAAAATAACAACTTGGTGTTCAGTTTTCACAGGAGAATATTGGGGTTGCTTTAGAACCTCTACTGACCTTTTACCTCTTTCTAATTGCTTTTTTGTAGCTTCATCTAAATCAGAACCAAATTGTGAAAATGCTTCAAGTTCACGATATTGCGCTAGGTCTAGCTTAAGTGTACCTGCAACTTTTTTCATAGCTTTGATTTGAGCGCTTGAACCCACGCGAGACACAGAGTTACCTACGTTTACCGCTGGGCGAATACCTTTATAGAATAAGTCAGTTTCCAAAAAGATTTGACCGTCGGTAATAGAAATAACGTTGGTTGGAATATAAGCAGAGATGTCACCAGCTTGAGTTTCAATAATAGGAAATGCAGTGATAGAACCTCCGCCATATTTTTCATTTCTTCTGCAAGCACGTTCAAGCAAACGAGAGTGTAGGTAGAAAACATCTCCAGGATATGCTTCACGACCTGGTGGACGGCGAAGAAGCAAAGAAATTTCTCGGTAAGCAACTGCGTGCTTAGAAAGGTCATCGTAAATAATTAAAACATCCTTACCTTTATCCATAAAATATTCCGCAATAGCAACTCCAGTGTAAGGAGCAATATAAGAAAGCGCCGCCGATTCAGAAGCACCCGCAGAAACTATAACAGTGTATGCCATAGCACCACCTTCTTCTAATCTAGCTTCTAGTTTTCTTAATTTAGAATCTTTTTGACCGATAGACACATAAACACAAATCATGTTTTGACCTTTTTGATTCAAAATTGCATCAATTGCGATAGCCGTTTTACCAGTCTGTCTGTCACCAATTATAAGCTCGCGTTGTCCCCGACCAACAGGAATAATAGAGTCAATTGCCTTGATGCCTGTCGCAACTGGCTGGTCAACACTTTGTCTAGTAACCACACCTGGAGCCACTTTTTCTACTGGGTAAGTTTTATCTGCTTTAATTGCACCTTTACCATCAATAGCTACACCGAGCGCATTAACTACACGTCCGATAATGTTGTCTGAAACAGGCACTTCAAGA
>JAIOPY010000024.1:1300-4043 GCA_021413625.1 Candidatus Nomurabacteria bacterium
AAGAATTCTACCAGTAGCTTTTACTTCATCCCCTTCCCGAATTTTTGAAAAGTCTCCTAAAATAATCACCCCAATAGCATCTTCTTCTAAGTTTAGAGCTACCCCGATTTCGCCATTAGGAAAAGTAACCATTTCTGAAGATTTAATATCTGAAAGCCCTGAAACTTTAGCAATACCGTCAAAAAGCTCTAACACTTTACCCACTTTCTCAACCTTAACTTCAGATAGAAAGCCATCAATTTCTTTTTTTAAATTTTCTACAATGTGGTTACTCATACAGTTCTTGTTAAATATTTTTGTAATTGACCGATTTTATTTTTAAGTGTTAAATCTATAACTTCATCATTTATCTCTATCCTTACTCCGCCCAACAAATTTTCATTTAATTTCTCTTCTAGGATTATTTCTTTTGCATCATATTTCTTTTTTAAAGAGTGGGTTAAATCTTTTTTTATTTCGGCATCTAGTTTTTTAACACTTGAAACCTTAGCAACCATTACTCTCTCCTCTTTGTTTATTATTTTCTTTAAAATTTCCAATATTTCTTTGCTTTTTAATAACAACCTTCTTCTGTGTAGAAATTTCACAACATTATGTAAGGTGTCGGTTAAATGAGTTCCACTTTTACCCTTCGTTGATAAATAAATGGCTCTAGCTATTTCATTGTTGGTTAATTTTTTCATCAACTATAAATTATTTAACTCTTTAATTGCCTTAGCCTCATAAGAGCTGTCCTTACCACCTAATATTTTTTCAGCTGTTTTGACAACCAAAGAAACAATTTCACCTTTAGCATCAGCAACCATCTTGATTTTTTCAGCCTCAAGAGTTTTTTTACCACCTTCAATGAGGTTCGCCACCTCCAAGCGTGCTTGTTCCAACATTTCCGCTTTTTTCTTTTCAGCATCTTTTTTACCATTTTGGAAAATATCATTCGCTTCTTTGCGAGCTTTGTTTAAAACTTCCTCATATTCCTTGTTTGTTTTTTCAAGAACTTGAGCATTAACTTTTGCATCATCTATACCTTTTTGTATTTTATCGCCTCTTTCTTTCATTAATTTACTCAAAGGTTTTAAAGCGTATATATATAACACTACAAAAACAATGCCGAAGTTTACTCCTTGAGCAATAATTATTTTCCAGTCTATGTGAAATGTTGAAATGATTGAGTCCATTGATTTTATTGTTAGGTGCTAGTGACTAGGTGCTAGTTAGAGAAAATCTAAAGACTAGAACCCAGAACCTAGAACCTAATTAATTACTAGATTGAGAATGCGATAACAAGAGCGTAAATAGCAACTGCTTCTGCGAACGCACAAGCTAGAAGCATTGGTACGAGTATTTTACCTGCTGCTTCTGGATTACGGCCGATTGCTTCCATGGCTTTTGAACCAATCATACCGATAGCGATAGCTGGACCAACGGCACCTAGACCGATAGAAACTGCTTTTGCAATAGTGTCTAATTCCATATTTTTATAATTTTATTAACTAATAATGTAATCTTCTCTCTTTTCGATTTAAGAGAGCAGACCTGCCTTAGATACATTTTATGTATATCCAAAGCAGATACGCCCTACTACGCGTGGGAAACTTTATGCTCCTCATGCTCTTCATTGTGCTCATCATGGTCAGAAGCTGAAATTGTGAAGTAAACTACAAGCAAGATTGAAAAAATTAACGCTTGAATCACTCCCACTAATATCTCTAGAAAAAGAAAAGGTATTGGCACCGCATAAGCAATTAAAGCTGCCATAGATGCTAATAACACCTCTCCAGCAAAGACATTTCCGAAAAGACGGAAAGAAAGTGAAGCAATTTTTGCAAATTCACCCACAATTTCAATTAAACCAACAAAGAACGTTATGGGGGCTACTATTATAATAGTTGGCTCCTTCTTAAACTTGGTAAATATTTCACCAAGTGCCTTCAGATTAACATATTTATTAAAAGTTTTCCAGAGACCTATTGAGAAAACACCGAAGATGTTTGCACCCACTACCGCCATGACTGCTAGCGCTATTGTAGTATTTATATCGGCAGTTCCACCACGTAAAAATGGGATAAAAGCGAGTCCATGAGCTCCATCTTCAATCAAACCAAAACCTCCAAGTGGCACAATGCCTAGCCAGTTATTTATTAAAATAAAAAAGAAAGCAGAAATGGCAATCGGAAAAATTCTTATAGAAAGTGCACGGCTATTGGTAACTTGGTCACAAAGAGACAAAGCTCCATCAATAATAACTTCAAAAAGGTTTTGGAGTTTACCTGGAACTTCTTTCAACCTTGTTCTAAGAGCAATAGATAAAATTATGATAATTCCTACAACCACCCAAGAGGTTAACAGAGCATTAGTGATAGTAAAATCTCCTAGATGATTCACTGGTTCAGCAAAAAGCGTAACTTCATGTGCAATTTCACTCTCAAATTTTTCTTCTTTGATTTTTATATCTTTTTCTATTTCAAGAATTATTTCTTTTGCCTCTTTTTGTACCATAAATTAATTTTTGTTTTCTTTATTCAAGTCTTTTAACTCTTCGGCATATCTTTTTATCACTTTATAAATTCCATAACAGGAAACTAGAAATCCAAAACCCGCCAAAGCTATAAATATCCACGGTTTAGTTCCAAAATGGCTATCCAATGCTTTTCCTGCGATTAGCGCAATAACTATTGGCACCACAATGTATGTAGAAACCTCACTAAATAGCTGCACTGCCTGACTCCACCATGGTTTATTTATC
>JAIOPY010000057.1 GCA_021413625.1 Candidatus Nomurabacteria bacterium
GTCTATCCAGCTTTTGATTTAGGCGTAAAAGAAATGGCATATCCATCAGTAGCACCCGGGGGTTATGGTGTTAATGAATCTTGGGACCATGATGCAGGCCTTGTTTGTTTTGAAAGAACTATAGACACAGATATCTATCCACCATATCCTGACCCAGTAAGATAATTACGCAATTTTCTTTGATTTTTACCTTTTGCAAAAGGATGTTCTTTTAGGTATTATAGAGTCTATATGAAGTCTTATGACCATAAAAAAATAGAAAAAAAATGGCAGCAAGAGTGGAATAAGAAAAAAATCTATAAGACCACAGAAGGTGATAAGACTAGAAATCCTAAATATTATGTTTTAGACATGTTCCCATATCCTTCTGGAGAGGGTCTTCATGTTGGTCATCCTAAGGGCTATATTGCAACCGATGTTATATCTAGAATGAAACGGATGCAGGGTTTTAACGTTTTACACCCGATGGGTTTTGACGCTTTTGGTTTGCCCGCAGAAAATTTTGCTTTGAAGATGAAAATTCATCCTGAAATTGCTGTTAAAAAAAATATAAAAAGATTTAAGGAACAACTTGGTGTGATAGGACTGGATTATGATTGGTCTCGTGAAGTTAATACTACCGACCCCAAATATTATAAATGGACGCAATGGATATTTTTACAGTTATTTAAAAAAGGTCTTGCTTATGAATCCCATGAACCTATAAATTGGTGTCCTTCCTGTAAAACTGGCCTTGCAAATGAAGACCTAGAAGGAGGCAAGTGTGAAAGATGTGGTTCCTTAGTAGAAAAAAAGCCATTAAGACAATGGGTTCTAAAAATTACAGATTACGCTGAAAGATTGCTTACTGAATTAGATTTAAAAAATAAAGACGGCTCTCTGCTTTTATCTTGGCCGGAATCAATAAAGGAAATGCAACGGCATTGGATAGGAAAAAGTGAAGGCATGCTTTTTGAGGCACCTGTTAAGGATACTAATTTAAAGATTCAAACTTTCTCCGCTCATTTTGAAGCATTCACTGCGGATACATTTGTGGTTATCGCTCCCGACCATCCATTTTTAAAAGAATTAGTTAAAAATACCCCAAAAGAAAAAGAGGTTTTAGATTTTTCTGCAAATTTAGTAAAAGAAAGATTGTCCGATGGATATGAAACTAAAGAAGTCAAAGGCATTTTCACTGGAAGATATATAGTGGACCCAGTGGGTAATGGAGATTTACCTATTTGGGTTGCAAGTTACGCGTTGGCTGACTATGGCACAGGAATTGTGAAATGTTCCGCACACGATGAACGTGATTTTGTTTTTGCCAAAAAATACAATATTAAACTAAAGAAGGTAATTGAACCCCTTTATATTGACACCAAAGGCGCAAGCGCTGTGAGGGCTGATTTACCTTTTGTGGAGCGTGAAGCTGTAATGGGAATTGTAAAACATTGGCAGGAAGATAAATATTTAGGATTAAAGTGGAAGCAGATTGATTGGGGCACTTTTGTCACAGGTGGTATTGAGCCGGGTCAAACTCCTGAAGAAGCAATTAAAGCAGAGTTAGAGGAGGAAACTGGTTACTTCAAGTTTAAATCTATTAAAAAACTAGGTCGCCGTCACGCTAAATTTTATCATCCTCCCAAAAAAGAAAATCGCTTTGGTCATTTTAATCATTTTTACCTTGAATTAGAAAGCGGAGAGCAAAAAGAAGTATCTCAAGAAGAAAAAGATAAACATGAAGTAGTTTGGCTTTCAAAAGATGAAGTAGAAAAATTTTTAGTATCCGAAGGACAGAGGGATGAATGGCATGAATTGCAAGGTAAAGAAAAGGTAGTTTTAGACGGTATCTTAACAGAACCAAAAGAGCTCGCTGGTAGGGAGGTTAAAGATGTGCGAGAAGATGCTATAAAATATCTTGAAAAAAATAACTTAGCCAAAAGGAAAACAACTTATAAACTTCGGGATTGGGTTTTTTCACGTCAGCGATATTGGGGTGAACCCATTCCACTTATTCATTGTGAAAAATGCGGAGTGGTGCCAGTGCCTGAAAAAGATTTGCCAGTAAAATTACCTAAAGTAAAATTTTATGAACCGACTGGCACCGGAGAGTCTCCACTTGCTGCTATTTCAAAATGGGTAAATGTGAAATGCCCAAAGTGTAAAGGTAAAGCTAAACGAGAAACTAATACCATGCCTCAATGGGCGGGTTCCTCTTGGTATTATTTACGATTCATGGATTCTAAAAATCCTAAAGCTTTGGTTGATAAGAAGAAAGAAAAATATTGGAATACAGTTGATTTATATGTGGGTGGAGCTGAACATGCGACCAGACACCTAATCTATGCTAGGTTTTGGCATAAATTTCTATTAGATATAGGAATAGTTTCCACAGAGGAGCCCTTTAGGAAGCTACAGAGTGTTGGGTTGATTATGGGTCCCGATGGCAGGAAAATGTCTAAGCGTTTCGGTAATATTATAAATCCAGATGACATTGTAAATAGATATGGAGCTGATACCTTACGCCTTTATGAAATGTTTATGGGTCCGTTTGACCAAGCCATAGCTTGGAGCGAGGAAGCCATTATTGGACCTAGAAGATTTTTAGAGAGGGTTTGGAAAATAGCGCAAAAAGTTTCTAAAAATAACTCTTCATCTTCTATAGAAAAACTTCTCAATAAAACCATAAAAAAAGTTTCTGTTGATATAGTAGAAATGCGTTTTAATACCGCTATTTCTTCTATGATGATATTAGTAAGCGAAATGGAAAAAGCTCCAGACATTAGCTTGAAAGATTATAAAAAATTTATACAAATTTTAGCTCCTTTTGCTCCGCATCTAGCAGATGAAATTTGGAAAAATTTAGGAGAAAAGAAATCCATTAATCTTTCTGTGTGGCCAAAGTGGGACGAAAAGCTAATGAAAGATGAAGATGTTAAAATTGTGGTTCAGGTAAATGGTAAAGTTCGTGCAGAGATTGTGATAGCAGTGGATGCGAAGGAAGATGAAATTAAAAAGCTTGCTAGTGTGGCTGTCTCAAAATATCTTACAGCAGGGGAGATAAAAAAAGTAATTTATATTAAAAATAGATTGGTTAATATAGTGGTTTAAATTGAATGGAAAAGATTTTTAAAATTTTCAGCAAAGAATATGGAAATGTAAATCAGGCAGCGCTACTTTTAGGTTCTTTTGCTTTCCTTTCACAAATCTTAGGTCTATTTAGAGACCGCTCCATCGCGCATTTCATTGGACCATCACCATTGCTTGATACTTATTACGCGGCTTTTAGATTACCCGACCTTATTTTTGTGTCTATCGCTTCTCTTGTTTCTATTACTGTTCTTATACCTTTCATTTTAAACAAAATGTCTGGCAGGGAGGAGATGACCGACCAAGCCAAGAAATTTTTGAATGATATTTTTACTGTTTTCTTTTTTGTCATAATATTTGTTTCCGTTATTTTTTTCATATTAATGCCTTATTTAGCGTCTTTTATTGCGCCAGGTTTTTCAGTTGAAATGCAAAGTAAAGTTGTCCTGCTTTCTGGAATAATGCTCTTGTCTCCCATTCTTCTAGGACTTTCCAATCTTTTTGGCACTGTTACTCAAATTTTTCGTAAATTTTTTATATACTCACTTAGCCCTATATTTTATAACTTAGGTATTATTATTGGCGTATTGTTTTTATATCCAATTTTTAGTATTTACGGACTTGCCTTAGGGGTTGTCCTAGGAGCTTTTATGCATTTTATGATTCAAGCCTTAGCTTCAGAGAGATGTGGTTTTATGCCTCGTTTTTCTTTTTCAGTGAACTTTGCTGACATTAAAGATACTGTTTTGGTGTCTTTGCCAAGAACTCTGGGTTTGTCTTTCAATAATATTGCTTTAATTTTAATAGTTTCTTTTGCTTCATATTTAAAAGGTGGCTCAATTTCAGTTTTTAACTTGTCTCTAAACTTACAATCTGTGCCGCTCGGTATCATTGGGCTCTCTTATGCGGTGGCTGCTTTTCCCACATTAACTAAATCATATACGTCTGGGAAATTTGATGATTTTAATAGCCACTTAAAATCTGCCGCTCGGGCTATTATTTTTTGGTCTTTGCCCGTAACTTTTTTATTTATAGTTTTGCGCGCGCAAATAGTTCGCGTTATTTTAGGCTCCAGTTCCTTTTCTTGGGAAAATACTCGGTTAGTTGCAGCCTCTTTGGCTGTATTTTCTATATCTATCGTTGCTCAAGGTTTAATCGCGCTTTTTGCTAGAGCTTATTACGCAGGAGGGAATACTAGGCGCCCACTTATCATCAATTTCTTTTCGTCCTTAGCTATTGTTATTTTATCTTCTTGTTTTTTGTTTATTTTTAATAATTATCCTCATTTTAAATATTTTATAGAAACTATATTGAAAGTTTCCGACATTGCAGGAACCGAGGTGTTGATGCTACCTCTCGCGTATTCATTTGGAACTATCATAAACTTTGTTTTGCTTTTATTTTTTATCAAGCGAGATTTCATGGCTAACAAACAATTCATTAGTAAAACTTTTTTTCAAAGCTTGAGCTCTTCTTTTTTCCTTGGTGTAGTTTCCTATATAAGTCTAAATATTCTTTCACCTGTCTTTGGCACCACCACTTTCTGGGGAATATTTTTACAGGGCTTTATTTCTGGCATTTTAGGTATTTTAGCGGGTATTTTAATCCTTTATCTTCTAGGTAGTGAAGAATTAAAAGACCTAGTAAAAACTCTGCATACTAAGTTTTGGAAAGCAAAAGTTATTGCGCCTTCCCAAGAAGGGCTTTAGGGCGACACCTTTATTAGATAGCTTTAAATTTCTATGTATTATTTATATATTTTAAAAAGTAAAAAAGATAATCAATTTTATGTTGGTTCAACCAACGATCTAAAGCGAAGATTTTCGGAGCATAATAATGGTCTTAACCGTTCCACAAAAGCAAGACGACCGTTTGAACTTAGATACTACGAAGCTTTTTATAATGAGAAAGATGCTAGAAAAAGAGAACATTCATTAAAAAAAGACGGTAAAGCTCTCGGGCAACTAAAGAAGCGAATCTCCGAAAGTCTTAAATAAGAATAAAGGTGTGGCCCTTTAAAATTAAGCTCTTTTCTGCTAGAATAGAGCAACCTTTATAAAAAGGCCTTTTTTATGCAAAGAGAATACCTAAATTTACACCGTGGCTTGGTGTTAAAATATTTTTGGGAAGTAGTTAGACAATTCAAAGTCTCTTTTTTTAGTATGGTTTTTGCCAATATAATACCTTATGTTTTGGATATTTTTATCCCTCTTCAGTATTTGCGTTTATGGAATGTTATCTCCAATAAGGATTTTTTAGATATACACATGGCTCGTGTTTTGTTGCTGGAAGTTTTGGCGTTGCATGTTATTAGATATCTATTTAGACGTATTGGAGATTTTTCCGATGATTATTTTACTGCGAACGTTATGAAGGGTCTTCGCAATCAGGCGTATTCGTATATGATTGGCCATCCCGTAGCTTTCTTTACTGACAACTTTAGTGGGTCACTTGTGCAGAAAATTAACAAATATGCTAACGCATTTCGCAAGTTAAAAGATAAGATTTTGTCTGACGGTTTTCCAATAGTTATCAGAAGCATAGGTACTATTATTGCAGTCTATACTCTTTTGCCCCACAAGTATTCATATTTTGTTGCAGGATTTTGTTTTGTGTTCATAGTAACTGGAATTATTTTAAGCAGATTTAAATTAAGACAAGAAATAATAGCTGCAGAGTCTGATTCTAAAACTACTGGAGCATTAGCTGATTCCATTGGTAATCACTCTTCTATTCAGCTTTTTACTGGTCATAGTTATGAAAAAGAACACGTAGGGGCTGTTATAGAAACGCAATATAAATCTACGGTGCTAAATTGGTATTTATGGGATGGAATATTTGCAATCCAGGCTATTTATACGGTAGCTATTGAAATTGGTATTTTTTGGATTGCTATTGGCGATTGGTATCTAGGTATTATTGGTTTACCAATATTCATTCTAATTCAGAGCTATCTTAACAATCTTCTTGGTACTTTATGGAACTGGGCTGGATTAGTGCGAGCTTACTACGAAGCCTTTGCTGATGCTCAAGAAATGGCAAAAATTCTCAATAAGCCATATGAAATTGTTGATAATCCTTTAAAGATTGCGTCAAATATAAAAGGGGAAGTTGTGTTTGAGAATGTTACATATGTTTATAAAAATAACAATACTAAAGTATTGGATAATTTTTCTTTACATATTCCTGTAGGGCAAAAAATTGCTATTGTGGGGTCTTCAGGTGCTGGTAAAACAACCCTTGTGCGTCTCTTGATGAGGTTGTTTGATGTAACTGGTGGACGTATTTTTATTGACGGTTTTGATATCAGTGAAATTTCTCAACAAAATCTTCGCGAACAA
>JAIOPY010000058.1 GCA_021413625.1 Candidatus Nomurabacteria bacterium
TGTTTTGACTCCTGGAACCGTCCTAATGACTCCTGAAGAGCTTCTGGAGTTAATTCCACAACCCGTTTACATACAGTATCAGTAAAAATGTTATAATATTTGCAATATGAAGAAAACATTTATTTGGGTTGTTGTTTTAGTCTTAATTGTCTTAGGCATAATTTTGTTTTTAGGTAAGGGTAGTAAGCTTGAAGCTCCAACTACAGAGAATCAAACTGAAACGAATGAACAAGATATGGGTGCCATGGATGCTTTTGCCTTACCTTCAGATTACAATGTTCCTGTAGAAAACACTTCTGCTCCAGTAAAAGAATTTATCGTAGATGGCAAGAATTTTTCATTTACTCCTAATATGATAACTGTGAAAAAAGGGGACTTAGTTAAAATTACTTTTAAAAATACTGCAGGCTTTCATGATTTAGTCATTAATGAATTTAAGGTTGCTACTAAACAAATCAGAACTGGGGAAGAGGAAACTATTTCCTTCATTGCGGATAAAGTTGGCAGTTTCATCTACTATTGTTCAGTTGGCACCCACCGTGCTCAAGGAATGTGGGGAACTTTAAAAGTTGAGTAATATGGATTTTATTAAAGATACAAAAAAGTTTTCTCTCAGAGAGCGCATCAATAGCGCTACGCATGCTTGGCGGGGTGTAGGCATCTTGTTAAAGAATAGTCATAATGCTTGGGGGCATATATTTTTTTCTGTCTTGGCGGTCTATTTAGGATTTATTTTAAATATTTCAGATATTGAATGGGCTTTGCTTGTTCTCGTAATTGGTCTAGTGATAACTGCAGAAGCTTTTAATACCGCAATTGAGATAGATATAAATTTAACTTCACCTGAGTACCATCCCTATGCCAGAGATACAAAGGACGTGGCAGCTGGCGCGGTGCTTATAACTGTTTTAATTTCTATTATCATGGCTCTTATTATTTTTCTACCTAAAATTTTTTAATATGTTAAAATATTTACATGTGGCGAATTAACAAAGAGGTAGTTCTAAGTTATTTTTTAGCCTTTGTGGTTATTTGGTTTGGAGTGAGTGAGGTATCCTCACCTGAACGCTGGGTTGTTTTTGTGCCTACTTTCTTAAATTTAGGAGATATGGTTAATTCTTTAGTAATGGTGCATGGAGTTGTGCTTGTATTATGTGGACTATCTCTAGTTTTCAACTTCTATAGGCGAATTGCAGCTTTTATTGTGCTTATAATGCTAATAGATATCGTTACTACCCTTATCCTAGTCTCTGGTTTAGATGAAATATCTGTCCGAGATATCGGCCTATTGGGTATGGCACTTGCCCTAGCACTTAAAAATTAATATAATAAAGTAGTATGAATAATGTAAAGATTTTTATTTCTGTTATTGTTATCTTAATTGTCGGTACTGTAGTTACTGCGGTAATGCGCGCAGGTAGCACTACCAATATCACTCCAGGAGAATATGATGCTTTTGCGCAGTGTTTGAAAGACAAGGGTGCAATTTTTTACGGAGCTTTCTGGTGTCCACATTGCCAGGCACAAAAAAAGATATTCGGTTCATCCGCTAAGTTGTTGCCATATGTTGAATGTTCTACGCTGGATGCATCTGGTCAATTGCCAATTTGTACAGATAAAGGTATTAGAAGTTATCCAACCTGGGATTTTGCCGATGGTTCTCGTCTAACCTCGGAACTTTCCCTTTTACAATTAGCCGAGAAAACATCTTGTCCGCTTATAAATACAGGCGAGACCGGAAACGTTGCTCAATAAATTATGAATTACGAAGCTATTCATTATCTTAATATTGTTTTAGGAACTGGTGCTATCATTTTACAAATCTTTTCTGTTTTGGCGTTACTCATGCTTTGTTTTGGCGGGAAGAAAAATATATTTTTAGATTTTTTGGATAAAAATTTCTTGGCAATTGGTTTTGCAGTTGCTTTTGTTGGCACTTTTTTCTCTTTAATTTATTCTGAAGTTGTGAATTTCTTGCCTTGTTACCTTTGTTGGTATCAAAGAATTTTCTTATTCCCCCTAGTATTTCTATTTGCAGTGGCAATGTGGCAGAAAGACAGGAAGGTTATTAAATATGCATTACCACTTGTTGCTATAGGCTTTATAGTTTCAGTTTATCAAAATTTTTATTATTACTTTGGACAAGGTTCCAGCTTGCCATGCGATGCTTCTGGTGTATCTTGTTACCAAGTTTTGATTTCTGAATTTGGTGGTTATATTTCTTTGCCAATGCTAGCGTTAACAACTTTCTTTTCTCTGACGGCTCTTTTATTGGTGACCCACTTCTATAAGAAAGTTGAATAATATAAGATTAAGAATAGTTATTTTGATTAAACATGAATAATAGACTCATTATATCTTTAGGAATAATTATCCTTCTTGTTGTTGGAGTTACTTTAATATCCAAACCGGAAAAAGATAGTATGGATTCATATGGCAATGTGATTTCTATGTGTTTCTATAATTCTGAAAAAACAGAGCGAGGTCTTTTTGATATAGCTTGGCTTCGCATGAATTTAAGTGGGGAAGGGGGCAGTAAAGTTGAAGGAGAATTTCGTAACCTGCCCGCAGAGAAGGATTCAAAAATAGGAACTTTTTCTGGAGAGGCAGGCCCGCTTAATCAAAGCACCATGAGTCGCCGAGCTACTGTTTGGTGGGAAGCTCATGCTGAAGGCACGATAGTTACCGAAGAACTTATTATAGATTTTGGTGACGGTAGTGCAAAGGCTTACTTTGCAGAAATGACAGACAGAGGGGATGGTGTTTATGTTTATAAAGATAAGGGCAAGCTTCTTTACGGGCCACAAATGTCTCAAGTGGACTGTGAGGCCTTAGAAGTAATTTTAAAGGACAAAGAGGATGCGCAAAACATTATTAGTTTAGATGGTCCGAATACAAACGGCAGCCAGTTTTTTATTAACGTGGCAGCCAATAATTTTTTAGATAGCAAGCATACAGTTTTTGGTAAAGTTGTAAAAGGCATGGAGGTAGTTGCTTCTATTGAAAATACTGCAACCGATTCTTCCGATAGGCCGATTACCCCGATAGTTATAAATAGTATTTCAATAGATTAAATTTTATTATTAATTAACCTAAAATTTTTATGGGAAAAGGCAATAATGCTTATAGAAAAGATGTAAAGAAGCCAAAGAAAGCAAAGAAAAAATAGTTTTGTAACTATTCCCCGCCGACCGGCGGGGTTTTGTTTTTATTAATAATTGTATGATACAATCCACAAATGAAAGGTAAGAGCCCTCAAATAATAATCATTGACCTTGGTAGCCAATACACTCAAATAATCAGGCGCAGTCTGCGTTATTTGGGTTTTCACTCCATTATTTTAGAGCCAGAAAAGTCTCTGGCTTGGATTAAAGAAAATAGTCCAAAAGGCGTGATTCTATCAGGTGGCGCTAAAAGTGTTTATGATTCGGACGCTCCTAATATACCTGTTGAAATACTTAACCTTGGTTTACCTATTTTAGGTATTTGTTACGGCATGCAATGGCTTGCATATACTCACGACAAGACTACTGTTCATAAAGTTCAAGAAGGTAAATCCTACGGACCAGTGGAAATTAATTTTACCAATCCTAGAAGTTTAATTTTTAATAATTTAAAAGACAAAATAAATGCTTGGTCTTCTCACGGAGATTCGGTTGCTAAAGTTCCAGAAGGTTTTACCGTTATTGCTACTTCAAAAGCTGGAGGAGTTATTGAAGCGATGGAAAATGTGTCTAAAAAATTATGGTCGGTTCAATTTCATCCAGAGGTGGAACAAACCGAAGATGAAAATATTATTTTAAACAATTTTGTAAGTAATATCTGTGGTGGTGTAAAAGATTATGATAAAAAAGATGTTATAGAAGAAATACGAGAAAATACTAAAAAAATCTTAGGTGAAGGCACCGCAATTATTGGTGTTTCGGGTGGAGTGGACTCTACTGTTTTGGCTGCAATACTGACACCTGCTTTGGGTGATAAATTAAAAGCCTTCATGATAGATACTGGAGGCATGCGCAAAGACGAAGTAGAAAAAGTAAAACAAATAGCCAAAAAAGCTGGCATAAATTTAGAAGTGGTGGATAAATATAAAGATAAATTTATTAAGCAAATCGGCACTACGATAGACGCGGAAGAAAAACGTGCTAAGTTTCGTACAGTTTATGGTGAAGTTTTCCAAGATATAGCCAAGCTGTATGGGGCAACACACATGATTCAAGGAACTTTAGCCACAGATTTAATTGAATCTGGTAGCGCAGGAAAATCAGAGATGATAAAAACACACCACAATGTAGATTTGAATTTAGGACTTAAAGAAATAATGCCACTTTCGGACTTTTTTAAATTTGAAGTGCGAGAAATGGCTGAAATGTTCGGCTTAGAAGAACTAGTTTCTAAAAGACAGCCTTTTCCAGGACCAGGCTTGTATTTGCGAGTAGTGGGTGTGCCGGTGACTGAAGAGTTGTTAGAAATTGTTCGCGAAGCAGATGCCGAAGTTGCTGAAATTTTAAAGAAACATAATTTATACGACAAAATTGCCCAAACAATAGTTGCCCTAATAGGCGCGAAGACTGTAGGTGTGAAAGGTGATGGTAGAGTGTATGGTTATAACCTTGTTGTGCGTACAGTAGAAACGACTGATTTTATGACAGTGAAAGGCTTTTATTTACCCCAAGAAGTATGTGAGGAGATAATCAGTGTTTTATCCCGTCATCCGCAGGTTGTCCGTGTTTTCTTTGATTGGACTTCTAAACCTCCAGCAACCACAGAATTTGAATAATAAAATGTTGGTTTTTACAAAAAAAGAAAAAACACTGATAAAAAAATTAAACACTCCCGCCAAGGTGCAGGATTTTTTGAATAGTTTGAAATTTAATTTTGAAGAGAAAGGTGAAACATTAAAATCTCCCGTTAGAGTTTTAAGAGAGGGCAACGCACATTGTATGGAAGGGGCGCTATTAGGAGCATATCTATTATCTCTACAAGGCTTTAAGCCGTTTGTTTTACTACTTAAAGCAACAAAACACGATTATGACCATGTAATTGCGCCCTTCAAGCAAGGTGGGCTCTGGGGAGCCCTTTCTAAGACAAATCATGCAGTTTTGCGGTATCGGGAGCCGGTTTATAAGAGTGTGCGCGAGCTCGTAATGTCTTATTTCCATGAGTATTTTTTAGATAGTGGCGTTAAAACTTTAAGAAAGTATTCCGCACTTTTAAATTTAAATGTTTTTGAAAAAGACTGGATGCTATCTGATGGCGATTTGTGGGGTATAGACGAAGAGTTGGATAAAATAAAACATTTCAATATTTTAAATAAAAATTTAATTAAAAAACTTCGTAAAGCCGATAAGGTAGAAATAAAAGCAGGTCAGGTGGTGGAATATAAAAAGTGATATAATTAAGTTGTATGCATAAACAAAAAGCTATTTTTGCAGCTGGATGTTTTTGGGGAGTGGAAGAAACTTTTCGGACCTTGCCAGGAGTAATAGAAACTCGGGTAGGATACACTGGCGGACATTTAGAAAATCCAAAATATGAAGACACTTGGCATGGCAAAAGCGGGCATGCTGAAGCGGTGGAGGTTTCTTATGATAGCGATAAAGTTTCTTATGACAAATTACTAGAGATTTTCTGGAAGAATCACAATCCCACAACTAAAGATAGGCAGGGTCCGGATGTCGGCACTCAATATCGTTCTGCTATTTTTTATGATGCCACTAGTAATACACCTATAGCTCTTGTAGTTTTTTATACACAGTTATATAATTAATGCATGGAACGAACCCACGCTCATTACTATGGAGATTTAATTAGAGTGTTGTTTAACATTGGTGGTTTTATAATGATAGTTTCTTATCCGTTTTTTCGCTCATTTATTACCGCGCCTGTCCTTCTTTCTATTATTGGTTGCGTTATTCTAGTTGTTTTAGCAGGGCTTACTAGTCCAAGGCAAAAGTGGATTATGGCATTCAATGCTCTTATTTCCATTATTGCTTTTGTTATTTTTGAATATGCCACAGTTTATGCGTATTTGAACTTGTCTCCTTCCCAAGGAGAGCACGTAGCTTTCTTTTGGGTAAATCAAATACTTGCTCTAATATTCTTTTTCACATCATATTTGTCTACCAAAACTGTTCGTGCCATGTTTTTTGAAGACATGGAATAGAGTTTTGCTATTGTGATATAATGGGGTTATTACTAGTTTAATTATTACCTAAATGATTTATCTATTTGTTTTAGCTCGGGTTTTATTAGGGGGATATTTTTTAATGAATGGTTATAACCATTTAAAAAATTTAAATAGCTTGACTGGCTATGCGCATTCTAAAGGAGTGCCAATGCCTAAGCTTGCGGTTTTCGTTTCAGGTCTTATGCTCCTTTTAGGAGGTGCAGGTATTTTATTTGGAGTAAAAGTGGCTTCTTCGGTATTACTATTGTCAGTATTTTTGGTGGTGACTACTTTTACTATGCATAAATATTGGACAGTATCTGACCCAATGCACAGAATGGGGGAGCATGTAAATTTTTACAAA
>JAIOPY010000059.1 GCA_021413625.1 Candidatus Nomurabacteria bacterium
AAGAAAAATGGAATGATAGTAGTTTTTCTTTTCTCAATTTTTGCAATCGTTTTAAGTGGTTATAATACTTTTTTATTGAAAACTACTAGAACTAGTGTTAATTTACCTGCGTCTAATAATTTTACCAAAGTTACTCGTGCAGAAGTTAAAAAAATGATTGATAACGGAGCGCCATACTTGGGAAACTTAGATGCAAAGGTTACGGTTGTGGAGTTTGCTGATTTTCAATGTCCATATTGTGGAAAATTTCAAAAAGAAGTTTATTCTGTAATCAAGAAAGATTTTATAGATACAGGTAAGGTTTTATTTGTTTACATGGATTTTGCCTTCTTAGGAGAAGAATCAAGTTTGGCGGCTCAAGCGGCAAGTTGCGCTAAAGACCAAAATAAATTCTGGGAATATCATGATTATTTATATGATAATCAACAAGGAGAAAACAGGGGAGCATTTAGTCTAGAAAATTTAAAAAAGTTTGCAGTTAAACTAAAACTTAACATAAAAGATTTTAATACTTGCTTGGATAGTGGTAAATACAAGAAAGCAGTTGAAGATGAATTAAATGTTGGACGCACTTTCGGTGTAAAGGGGACTCCTTCTTCTTTCATTAATGATTTCTTTGTTAATGGAGTTCAAAATGCTTCCTATTTTTCCTTCAAAATCAATGAGGCATTAGGTAATAAATAGTCTTATTTTGCAAGCTTTATTAAAGTTATTCACAACACATTTCTTTACATTGACAAGAGAGCTTTTTGGGCGTATAATTAAGGGTGAAGTTCCTTAAGGAGGTAGTCAGATGCGACGACTGTTAGTTGCGCTGACTATCATGTCAGCGCTTTTCGGAGCCCGAGTGTTTTCGGCTCCAGACCCTTCGAGCGAGAGGTTCAACATGATCCTCTCGTACGCCAAGTCGGTTGATGAGCAGAGCTTCACCGCTCTCTTGGAAAACCACATGGCCTTCGTTCGCGAGAGCGTCCGGCTCTCAAAGACGATGAGAAAATCGGACGAGAAGTTGCTGAACGAGATTATGGCTACGCTCAACGTGAGCGACAGCCAGGTCAAGTTCGTGACGTATCGTTCCAGTGGACGCCCGGGAGCAATCTTGGGTAACGCTGGTCGTGTCAACAACAATATTTTCGTTTCGGAAGAGTTCGTGGATAACACCATGAAGCTCCCCGGCGGAAGAGAAATGTTGACAGCGACGATAGCGCACGAGCTCTCGCACGGGCCCAGGGACTTCCTGGTTCTGCGGGTGCTCACGATTGACAAGACGCTCAGTGCTTCTGCAAAGGACCACTGGCGCCTCCAGCTCGAGGTTAACGCTGACCGCGGGGCGATTGAATTGCTCCGTAACGCTGGCGAAAACCCTCAAGCCCTCATCCGTGCCCTCAAAGGCTTCGGTGAGCTTGAAAGAGCAAACAGCGCGGAGGAGTCTCTGCGCGAAACTGACCAGCAAAAGTAACACTGGTCGGCATCGAGCGGCGCAGGAGGTTTCTTTTTTAAGAAATCACTTGCGCCCTACTCACATGTTTGGTAATATTTATGTATTATAGATAAGTGAGTGGGTAAAAAATAAATGCAAAACTCTAAAAAGAAATTGTTTTTTTTAATCCTATTGTTTGTTTTTAGTTTTTTTACATACAACTACGTGGATGCTCTAACTTGTCGTGGTGGGCAAGGTTGCGAATATAGATATGATGACAGCGGTTATGTTTGTACTGGTGGTGGAGACTTTGATTGTGGTTGTGAAGGTTATTGTTCTGAAAATGGTAATTATACCTGCGGTGACCAAGGAAACACTATAGAGTGTGATGGTGGTTCAAGTTGTAACTGTTCTTCTCCTTCTTATCCAGGTTATCCAGGTTATCCTTCTTATCCAGGTTATCCAGGTTATCCTTCTTATCCAGGTTATCCTTCTTATCCAGGTTACCCAGGTTATCCTTCTTATCCAGGTTACCCAGGTTATCCTTCTTATCCAGGTTATCCATCATACCCTTCCTACTACAGCCAATCCGCTTACTATTCTCAAAGTGCGTATTATAGTCAGTCCGCGTATTATTCGCAGTCTTCTTACGTTGGCTATAGCCAGTCTTCTTATTACGCTCAGTCTGCTTATTATTCTCAAGCAGCTTACTATTCTCAATCTGCATATTACGCGCAATCTAGTTATGGTGGTGGCACCAATGGCACATGCGCTGTTCCTCCTAATGGTTTCACATATGCTTCAGCTGCAGAAATTCCTGCGCCACTTTGTAGTCAAGGCACAGCTTCACCTAGTTCTTTGTCTGACCCAGGACCTTGGACTTGGCAATGTGTGGGCTCTGGTGGAGGAAGCACCGCAAACTGTTCCGCAAGCTTAGATAACAACCCAGTTTTGGTTAGTATTACAGCAAATCCAGCGGTTATTTATGTTGGCAACTCTTCTATTCTTACATGGGATTCTCCCTCTGTATCTTGTGTGGGCGCTAATTTTGATACCCTAGGAGCAGGGTCTGGTGAAATCACAGTTAGCCCAGAAGCAACAACTACTTATATTGTTTCTTGTGATGGCAACATAGATGAAGTAACTATAATCGTGCGAAATCCTTTATATTATACGGAAGAATAATTTTATGCTACAAAAATCCCCCAATAAAATGGGGGATTTTTGCTTTGTGGTTGTGATATAATTTAGAAATGTTGAAAAAAATTGTTATTGGGAATTGGAAGATGAATCCTGTTTCACTTAAAGATGCCGATAAGTTATTTTCTAGTGCTGCTAAGTCAATAAGTAAGGTTAGAAAGACAGAAATTGTGATTTGTCCACCCTTTATATATTTAGAAAGATTAAGAAAATTATCTAAAAAGATAAATCTTGGAGCTCAAGATACCTTTTGGGGTGATGTGGGTGCTTTTACCGGTGAAGTTTCAGCGGAAATGCTGTATAACTTGGGTGTAAAATATACAATTGTAGGTCATTCTGAAAGGCGAGCATTAGGAGAAGAAAATATTGATATAAATAAAAAATTAAAAGCACTATTGTCTGCCCGCATTACACCAATCCTGTGTGTCGGTGAAACGTCTAGAGATGAAAGCCATGAATATTTTAATGTAGTTAGAACACAAATAAAAGAATGTTTAAGTGGTATAAATAAAAATTTAATTTCTAAAATTATTATTGCTTATGAACCTGTTTGGGCTATTTCCAGCACTCCTAATAGGAGGGATGCCACTGCTTTAGACTCCAGAGAGATGTCAGTATTTATTCGTAAAGTTCTTTCTGATATTGCAACACCTGCGATTGCTAAAGACACTCGTGTTATTTATGGTGGTTCAGTAAGTGAGCGTGATGCAGAGGAGTTTTTAAGGTACGGCGGAGTGGATGGAGTGCTCTCTGGCAGAGCAAGTCTAACCGCAGAAAAGTTTGTAAAAATTATTAAAATTGCTGAAAGTATTTAATGAAACTAAAAACCTTAGAACAAATTAATTTAACTGATAAAACTATTTTATATCGTGCCCCATATGACATTGATGTGAAAGATGTGAATGGGGTCCTTGAAGTTGTGGATGATTTGCGAATACAAGCCACCCTGCCAACTATTAAATATCTTTTAAAAGAAAATTGTAAAATTGTAATTCTTACTTATGTAAAACGTCCAGATGGACAAATAGTAGAAAAACTTAGAACCACACCGCATGCAAGGAAGTTGGGCGAATTACTTGGTCTCAAAGTAGATAAAGTAGATGATTGTGTTGGTCCCATAGTAGAGGAGAAAGTAAAAAACATGAGAGGCGGGGATATTTTAATGCTTGAGAATGTTCGTTTTTATAAGGAGGAAATGGTAGATGACGATGAATTTGCAAAACAACTCTGTGTCGGCAAGGATTTGGTTGTTTTTGATGGTTTTCCGCAAGCAATGAGAGAACATGCTTCAACCACTGGCATAGAGCGTCATTTACCTGCTGTTGCCGGATTTTATTTAATGAATGAAGTTAATATGTTGTCTAATTTATTAGAAAACCCTAAACGGCCATTTACGGTTATTATTGGTGGAGCAAAAATTTCTGACAAAGTAGATTCAGTTAATAATCTATTAAGTAGAGCAGACAGAGTCTTAGTGGGTGGAGCAGTAGCTAACATATTTTTGAAAGCTCAAGGTAAAAATTTAGGGAATTCTTTTGTAGAAGATGTTTTTGTGGACGAAAAAAGACGGGAGAAGAAAGATTGGGTTATGTATGCTAAAGAAATTTTAGAAACATATAAAGAAAAGATTGTGTGTCCAGAAGATTTGATTATATCTGACGGTACCTTAACTAGAGTTATTAATATTTCTACTGAAAATGTTCCTGAAGGGTGGATGGCATTAGATATTGGACCAAATACATGTAAAAATTTTTCTGATATTATTTCGCAATCTCAAACTGTTTTTATAAATGGACCTATGGGTAAATTTGAAGATGTAAAATTTGCAGAAGGTTCCAAAATAATTTTGGATGCTATGAAAAATGCAAAAGGCGAAACCATTATCGCTGGGGGAGATACTATTAACTTGGTACGAACTTATGAAAAGTTAGAAGATTACTCTCATGTTAGTTTGGCTGGCGGGGCAACTTTGGAATTTTTAGCTGGCAAAGAATTACCCGCGCTTAAAGCGCTGCAGTGATTTTTTTTACAATTACTTCTTTTTCACCTTCCTGATATGGTCTTTTGCCGTGCCACATACCAAAACCGTCATTGGCAACTCGGGGAATAATGTGAATATGTGAATGAAAAATTATTTGTCCTGCGGCTGGGTCATTATTCATAGTTACATTTATACCATCGGCCTCTAATCCATTTTTTATGGCTTTAGATAAAGTTTTAACCGCTTTTATCATGTCTAGCATAACTTCTTCAGGAGTTTCGTATATATTTTTGTAATGTTGTTTTGGTATCACCAAGGAGTGACCCACATTCACTGGAGCGATATCTAAAAACCCTAAAACACTATCATTCTCATATATCTTATTTGCTGGTATAACTCCCTCCACGATTTTG
>JAIOPY010000029.1 GCA_021413625.1 Candidatus Nomurabacteria bacterium
CTTGGGTCTTGATTTATACGACTATTATATTTCTAATTTCTTTCAAATTTTTGTAATTATCTTATTATCAGGTATACTCTTAGGAATGGTTTCCAGTTTCTTAGCGGCTAGGAAGTATTTGAATAAATAATAATGAAAAAAGAAACAAAGTATATTTTTGTAGTGGGTGGAGTTATTTCCGGAGTAGGGAAAGGTATAACGTCCTCCTCACTAGGACTCATTTTAAAAAATCGCGGACTAAACGTAACTTCTATAAAAATTGACCCTTATGTAAACGTAGATGCTGGCACCATGAACCCCGTAGAGCATGGTGAGGTTTTTGTGTTAAATGATGGTGATGAAACAGACCAAGACATGGGTAATTATGAGAGATTTTTGGACATAGATTTAACCCGCATAAATTATATGACTACTGGTAGGGTTTACCAGAGCGTTATTGAAAAAGAAAGAAATTTAGAATACGCCGGCAAGTGTGTGCAAGTGGTGCCACACATACCGATAGAAATAGTAAATAGAATAAAAAAAGCAGCAGAAAATGCTAGTGCCGATGTGGCAGTCATTGAAATAGGTGGCACTGTGGGCGAGTATGAAAATATTCTTTTCTTGGAAGCTGCGCGTATGATGAAAATAGAACGTCCAAGAGATGTTCTTTTTGTTATGGTTTCTTACCTGCCTACGCCTTCAAAAGTAGGTGAGATGAAAACTAAGCCAACTCAACATGCCGTTCGAGCGCTTAACACTTCTGGAATTCAGCCAGATATTTTAATTGCTCGGGCAGATGTTGCCTTAGATGATAAAAGGAAGGAAAAACTTTCTTTCCATTGTAATATGTATCCCGATAGAGTTATTTCTGCTCCGGATGTTGATAGTATTTATGACATACCGCTTAATTTTGAAAAAGAAAAGTTGTCGGATAAATTGTGTGACATTTTAGATATTAAAGCAGAAAAACCAAACGCTTCCGCTTGGAATAAATGGAAAAAATTTGCCAAACACGCACACAATGGCAAGGAAACTGTGAAGATAGCAATGGTTGGAAAATATTTTGAAACAGGGGACTTTGTTTTGTCGGATTCTTACCTTTCTGTGATTGAAGCTATAAAGTATTCCGCCTATATTCAAAATCGCAAGCCAGTTATTTCTTGGTTAAATTCTGTGGATTTTGAAAAGTCTCTTGCTAAATTGAAAGAATTGAAAAATTACGATGGCATTATTGTGCCAGGTGGATTTGGTAAAAGAGGAGTAGAAGGGAATTTGCAAGTTGTTAAGTTTGCTCGGGAAAATAAAATTCCTTACTTCGGACTTTGTTATGGTATGCAAATGATGGTGATAGAATATGCGCGAAATGTTTTGGGCTTGAAAGATGCCAATACTAAAGAAGTAAATCCAAGCGCTAAAAATATTGTGATAGATGTGATGGAGTCTCAAAAAGAGAATTTAATAAATAAAAGATATGGGGGCAGTATGCGTTTAGGCGCTTACAAGGCTCTTTTGAAAGATGGCAGTATCGCTCGCGCAAGCTATGGTAAAAAAGAAGTAATGGAACGCCATCGTCATCGCTATGAAGTGAATCCTTCTTATATACAAGAGCTTGAAGCGCAGGGTTTGGTTTTCTCTGGACGTTCCCCAGATGGAAATTTGATGGAAATTGCAGAATTGCCAAAATCCACGCATCCATTTTTCTTAGGTACCCAATTTCACCCTGAATTTCTAGCTCGCCCGCTTTCTCCCCATCCACTTTTTACAGCTTTTATTAAAGCTTGTATCGGTGAGAAATAATCTACTTATCTAGTTTTTTATAGAGAGTGCCTGTAATCACTAGTATTACAATTCCAAAGATACTTAAATACCAAGGATTTATTTCTAGTAAGCCAAATTCCTTCATTAGTCCTTTCAGTCCTTCATGGAGAGCTATCACGCCTGTGAGTATTAAAAGCCCAAAAGTAATTGGGTATCTTTTAAATACTGCTTCGGTGTGGTAAGCCATCATTTTATTTACTTCATTAGATAAATCTTCTAAGTGCTTTAGTATATCTATGCTTATTTCTTTTTCGTCTTGA
Source organism: Candidatus Nomurabacteria bacterium (assembly GCA_021413625.1). Taxonomy (GTDB): domain Bacteria; phylum Patescibacteriota; class Minisyncoccia; order Phycocordibacterales; family UBA9973; genus UBA9973. The sequence continues at coordinate 2,061 of JAIOPY010000029.1, forward strand.
TTATTCATTTTTTATTTTCCTAAAAATAAGGATAACCAAATAAGAGCAAAACAAATAGGTAGGAAGAAAAGAAATCTCCACAAACCTCTTTTACCAAAAATGTAATCTCTTAATTTTGCTTTTTTTGATTTTATTGGCCAGATTTGTAAATCATTTTCGTATCCTAACATCCCTTCTATATCTTGAATTCTATTTATTAAATTATTTCTCCAAAGCCTCTGTTTATGCACAATCATTAGCCAGTAAATTGCTAATATAAACCCAGCCACTTGTG
>JAIOPY010000025.1 GCA_021413625.1 Candidatus Nomurabacteria bacterium
GGTAAGATAAAAATTTCTTTTAATCGGTCTTCAGGTGGGCATAATGGTCTGGGTTCTGTAATAAAATCACTAAAGAGTGAAGAATTTTTAAGAATTAGAGTTGGTATTACTCCTGCCACTCCAACTGGTAAAATAAAAAAGCCGAAAGGCGAGAAAGCCGTATTAAATTTTTTATTGGGAGAATTCAAAAAATCAGAATTAGATGTGATGAAAAAACTTTCAAAGAAAGTAGCCGAAGCTATAGAAATTATTTTTTCTGAAAGCAAAGAAAAAGCAATGAGTTTACTTAACTAGTTTTTAAACCTCTTTTACACCTTCCATAATAATACTTTTTTCTCCATTTCTATTTGAAACTTTTCCAGATAGAGCAATGCATTTTTCAGCAACTAATACATCTATAGTGTCTTTATATAAAGAAGGGAAGGCGACAACTTCAATAGAGCCAGTAAAGTCAGCAATTTTTAAAAATGCCATGCGCTCATTATTTTTTGTTACCACTTGTCTTACTGATTCTATTATCCCAGCAATAGTAACTGGGACGCTGTTTCCTATATCTTCTTTAATTTTTTTAATATTTATCTCTCTGCTGTTTAACTTTTCTCGCAGTCTATCTAGAGGGTGACCAGAAATATAAAGCCCCAGTAATTCTTTTTCCCAAAGTAATTTTTCTGCTTGAGTGGCATCAGATGCAGGTTCCATTTTGAATTCTAGAGCTTTAACTTGTGTAGTACCGCCAAAAAGAGAAACTTGGTTTTGATTTTGAGTTGCGCCTTCATGATTATATTTAAGCATTCCTTCTAGGTTTACTAAGAGTACTCCACGGTCATTCCATTCATCCATACAGCCAGATTTTATCAAAGCTTCCATAGATTTTTTATTTAAATTTTTATGCTTAATACGTTCCAAAAAGTCAGTGATGGATTTAAAGTGTCCATTTTTTTTACGTTCTTCAATGATTGCATCTGAAATATCCGTACCTAAATTTTTTATTGTATAAAATCCAAATCTAATTTTTGAACTCGGGTGTTCCTTGTTTATGTTTATGCCTTGAGTTTCTGACAAGCAAGTAAAGCCACCAAAGCTTTCATTAATATTTGGAGGTAGAACAGGAATATTCATGTTCTTGCATTCATTTATTATTTCTCCTATTTTTTCTACATCGCCAGATTCAGCAGTAAGGATGGCCGCCATATATTCCACAGGAAAATTAGCTTTCATGTAAGCAGTTTGGTATGCCACTTTACCGTAAGAGGCAGCGTGAGCTTTGTTGAAACCATAAGCTTGAAATGGTTCAAAAAGTTTCCACATTTTTTCTGCAAATTCTGGGGTCTGACCGTTTTTTATTATTCCTTCCGTAAATTTTTCTCTTTGGGCTGCCATTTCTGCGGGAATTTTTTTACCGACAGCTTTACGAAATTTGTCCGCTTCTTCCCAGTTGTAGCCAGCAAGTTCTATTGCGGAGAACAATAGGTCATCTTGATACACAATAAGTCCATAAGATTCAGTTAAGAATTTCTTCATCCTTGGGTCCATATATTTAACTAGGCGCGGATTGTGTTTTCTTTTTATATATTCAGGAATAGTTTCCATTGGACCTGGTCTATATAATGCCACCATGGCATTGATGTCGTGAATAGATGTTGGCTTTAATTCTTTTAGATATCTAGTCATACCAGAGCCATTTAATTGGAACAAGCCTTCAGTTTGACCGCTTGCTAGAAGTTCAAAAGTTTTCTTATCATCTAGAGGTATGTTTTCAATATCAATACTTATTCCATAGAATTTTTTTACCAAAGAAATAGCATCTGCCAAGATTGCTAAGTTTCTTATGCCTAGGAAATCAAATTTCAATAATCCCGCTTCTTCAGCGCTATACATGTCATATTGAGTAATAATTTTCCCGCCTTTTGGGTCAAACTGTATCGGCATGTATTCATATATAGGTGTTGGAGCTATAACCACTCCTGCAGCATGAACGGAAATGTGCCTGACGCAACCTTCTAATTTTTTTGCAAGGTCAATAATTTTTTTTGTATCTGATTCTTTTTTATAAGCGTCAGCCAACTCTGGAACTATCTCCATTGCATGGTCTATGGTCATAGGCATACCTTGAGAGCCCATTGGAATCATTTTAGAAATCCTGTCTCCAATTACATAAGGATAGCCGAGCGCGCGGGCTACATCGCGCACTGCGCCACGCGCCATCATGGTGCCAAAGGTTCCAATTTGAGCTACTTTGTCTGCTCCATATTTTTGTTTGGCGTACTCAATAATTTCATCGCGTCGATTATCGGCGAAGTCCATATCAATATCGGGGGCGGATGGTCGCTCGGGGTTTAAGAAACGTTCGAAGGGGATTTGAT
>JAIOPY010000026.1 GCA_021413625.1 Candidatus Nomurabacteria bacterium
GCAAATATAGACTATTTATAATAGTATTTAAAGGCACTTTAAAGCCGTTGTAGCTCAGTCGGTAGAGCACGTCATTGGTAATGACGAGGTCGACGGTTCAATCCCGTCCAACGGCTCCAAGAGTTGGTTGAACTGCCGATATAGTTCAGTGGCAGAACACTACTTTCGTAAAGTAGGAACGTGGGTCCGATTCCCACTCTCGGCTCCCAAAATTTATGAAAGAGGACACTAACGAAATAGAAAATGAAATAAATAAACTTGAAGCTCTAATGCAAGCTCCAGAATTTTGGAACGATAAAATTAAAGCCCAGAGTGTTTTGAAGGAGCTGTCTTTATTGAAAGATAAAAAATCAGGTTTAGATAAATACGACAGAGGCAATGCGGTGATGACAATTATTTCTGGCGCAGGTGGAGATGACGCAGAAGACTTCGGCGCCATGCTTTTTAATATGTATATGAAATATATAAATAAAAAGTCTTGGAGTATGAGTGTGATTCATGAAAATGTTAACGACCATGGTGGGTATCGTAACATCACCGTAGAAATTTCTGGCAAGAATGCTTATGGCACACTGAAGAATGAAACAGGAGTGCATCGCTTGGTCCGTATTTCACCTTTTAATGCAAAAAAACTAAGGCATACTTCGTTTTGTTTAGTAGAAGTTTTACCAAAGTTCTCCAAACTAGAAGAAAAAGATATTGTTATTCCAGAAGCTGACTTAAAAATTGAATTTGCGCGCTCCTCTGGTCCAGGTGGACAAAATGTCAACAAACGTGAGACAGCGGTGCGTATAGTTCATACTCCTAGTGGCATTGCAGTGCATGCCTCAGGTGAGCGTTCTCAAGAAAAAAATCGCGAGCAAGCTATGTCAATATTGCGAGCGAAGATTTTTAAATATGCTCAAACAGAAAAGAAGACTATTGAAGAATCTATGAAGGTAAGCAAGAATACAGAAATAGAATGGGGTAATCAAATACGTTCTTATGTGGTGCATCCGTATAAAATGGTAAAAGACCACAGGACAAATGTGGAAACTAGTGATGTAGATGGGGTTTTGGATGGTGAGATTGATATTTTTATTGAGGCAGAAAAGAATTTGTGATAGTATAGATGGGTGATTTACTTTAATAATGTTTCAAAAGTCTATAACAAAGATGGATTGGCGCTGGATGATGTTAATTTAACCGTCGTAGCGGGAGAGTTTGTCTCTATTGTGGGGCATTCTGGGGCAGGCAAGACCACTTTGATTAAAATGATACTAGCGGATGAAAACCCTTCCGATGGGACGGTGTTTTTTGAGTCTATAAACGTGCATAAATTGAAAGATAAGGAGCTAACCAAACTTCGTCAGAGAATAGGAGTAGTGTTTCAAGACTTAAAACTCCTTATGAATAAAACCGCTTATGAAAACATAGCTTTTGCTATGGAAGCTGCTGGTAAAACTGATGAAGAAATAGCTTCAGATGTTCCTCACGTGTTAGAACTTGTTGACCTAGCGCAAAAAGTTCATCATTTTCCGCATCAAATGTCTGGAGGTGAACAGCAAAGGCTAGCCATTGCTCGGGCTATAATCAACCAACCAGAGCTTATTATTGCAGATGAGCCGACAGGTAATTTAGACCCCATCAATACTCATGAAATCGTTCAAATTTTAAAGAAAATCAACGACCTTGGCACTACTGTCATTTTAACCACTCACAATCGTGGAGTTGTTGATTCTGTCGGCAAGAGGGTTATTACCATGGAAAAAGGAAAAGTTGTCCGAGATGACAAGGATGGCAAATATGTTATATAAATTATATAATTAGTTATGACTGTATTTAAAAGAATCGTAAAAGCTGGACTGCTAGGTTTTACCCGAAATGGTTTGGTTTCTTGGGCGGCAGTGCTTGTCCTTACGATTACTCTCTCTGTTATTACTTCTATAATTTTACTTCAAGCCTTACTTTCATTTTCAGTTGGTCAGATAAAGGATAAGGTTGATGTAACTATTTATTTTACAGTGGGCGCACCTGAAAGCCAGATTTTAAGTTTACAAGAATCTTTGATTAAGCTACCAGAGGTTGCCGATGTAATTTATGTTAGTGCAGGAGATGCACTGAAGCTTTTCCGTGAACGTCACCAAAATGATTATCCGACAATTCAGGCGCTAGATGAAA
>JAIOPY010000030.1 GCA_021413625.1 Candidatus Nomurabacteria bacterium
ACACTTAACTGTAAAAGAAAAGGAACAGCATGTATTTGAAAAAATGAAAGACGCTTTTCATTATAAGAGCTCTTTCGCTGCGCCTAAAATGAAAAAGGTAGTAATCAACGTTGGTACAGGTACTGCCATCAAGAAAGATAAAAACAAAAATGAGGCTGTAGGCATGCGTTTAGCTAAAATTACTGGTCAAAAAGTTTCACTCCGTGGAGCAAAACAATCTATTTCTTCTTTTAAAATTCGTCAGGGAGACCCAGTTGGAGTTATGGTTACTCTACGTGGAAAGAGAATGTATGCTTTCTTGGAAAAGCTTATAAACGTTGCTCTACCTCGGACTAAGGACTTTCGTGGAACCTCAGCTAGGGGAGTAGATAATATTGGTAACCTAACTATTGGTATCAAAGAGCACACTATCTTTCCAGAAACAGCGGATGAAGATATAAAAGATGTTTTTGGTATGTCTATCACTCTAGTATCTTCTGCAAAAAACAAAAAAGAAGGCGTAGCTTTCTTTGAACTCTTAGGGGTGCCTTTCAAAAAAGAAGAAGACAGTAAGAAAAAGTAAAGTTTTTCTATCAACTACTTAGTTAACTCCAGAGTTTTATTTTTAGACTTTTTGAGTTATAATAAAAATATGGTTAGAGATAGAACTAAAATATTCAATAAATATAAGGGTCTTTGGGTTGCATTTGCTGATGATAAAGATACGGTAGTAGGAAGCGGGAAAACCCTTAAAGAAGCTATGACTCAAGCATTAAAAAAGGGGCACAACTCGCCTATATTTAGCCGTATGCCAGAAACACTGGATACTTATGTTGGGTTTTTATGAAATTTCACTATCAAAAATACGGATTGGCGTTAAGACCAGTAATAGGAGTTAATTTAAAATTAAATTCCAAAGCTATTAATTACGAGGTTTTGGTTGATTCAGGTGCAGATATTTGTATTTTTCACTCAGAGGTAGGAGAAGCGCTTGGCCTTGATATTTCTAAAGGCAAACCCCGCGAAGTCTTTGGCGTTGGCGGCAAAGCTTCCTTGTATTATCTTCATGATGTGGAAATTGAAGTAGGTGGATGGACTTATAAGATTGAAGCAGGGTTTATGCCAGACATTTCAGGAAAAACAATGTTATATGGAGTAGTTGGTCAGAAGGGATTTTTTGAAAACTTCGTGATAAAATTTGATTATAAAAAACAGGAATTAGAATTAAAACCCAGGGAATAATTACTGAGTTAACTCATGAGTTATGGCAAGACCTATAAATTCAGTTAGAAAAATAACCAGAGTCGGCAGAGCAAAGTCTTTTTCAGTGGTTATTCCAGCCGCCATGATTCGGCAGATTGGTTGGCGAGAAAAGCAGAGAGTAATAGTTAAGCGTGTGTCTCGCGGGTTTCTTATTATTGACGCTAAGACAAAAAAGAAATTAAAAGCTAAAAAGAAAAAATAATGCAAGATAAAATTGACGAACTTGAAGGCAGACTAGAAGAATTAGAAGGAAAATTTTATAATCTTAAAAAGAGCGCTGATTTTGCTTTCGTTATTATAATTGGAGCTTTAATCATTATTATATTTAAAATATTTTAGAATATTTATGAATTACGAAGATTTAGAAAACCGCATAACTAAGATTGAAAAGGTTCAAAAAGAGGGGATATTAATAATGAAGTTATGGGCGGTTATTTTATTAGTTCTTATTGTAATCTCTTTCTTTTTCTAGGGTAGTTATGTATATAGTCCCTTTTTAAAAGGGGGTTGTGGATAACTTATTTATGTTGTATGCTGGAAAAATGAAAAGTAAAGGCAGGCATCTTATTTTACCATCAATAAATGCATTGCTTATAGTTGGATTAGCTCTTTACTTTTATGGAGGAGAAGTTCCAGGGAACGTTCTCTTGTTGTTTGGTGTATTATTAGCAATTACACAAGATGCACTTATAAAATGGTTTACGGAGTCGGTGAGTGAAAAAGAGCACATTATAGTATTAAGCGTTGTTTCCTTAGTTTGGGTTGGTGTTCTGATAAGAGAATATATAAATTTTAACAAAAATAAACAATCATGGGAGGAGTTAAAAATTCAATCATTATTTTAATTGCAACAGGTGTTTTAGTTGTGGCATCGTCTTGGCTTTCAAGAAAGGACGATGTTGTTGTCGTTCCTGAGGTTAAAGCAATTGTTGAGTGTCCAAGTGACCTAGAGTCATTTACCAATACAATAAATAAAGTAAAGTTAATAGAAAATAAACAATCCAATGGATTTAATGGTGTATTAAAAGGATATAAGGTGTCAATTAAAAGAACACAACTTACATCTGAAATTGCTTGTGGTTATTTACACTACATAGCAAGTTTTGATAACAAGCCGTTAGAACAAAATAGTATGACACTATTTATGACGCCAGGTTATGGGCAATTTGGAGGTCATATTTGGGCAGACGAACAGAGAGGAGCAATAATAAATGAAACTTCTACTTCAACAGAATTTATTATTCCTCTTGACACAATTACGCATGACGGAACAGCTAAAACACCAATAAAAATTACAAATTGGGCTAAACTTTTTAATGTGTCAGACACATTTAATTTTGGTATTGCTCTAAGTGCTGATACTCCTTTAGGTAACCTAAATCTTGTAGAAATAGTATATAAGTGCATAAATAAAGAAACAGGGAAGGAAACTGATAATTGTAAATTAGAAGTTACAAATGTTTCTGGACTCACTACTTCTTTTTAAAGTAATTAAGTAATAAAAAATGAGACTAAAGGCTGAAAAAGTAAAAATAATAAATATATCTGTGTCTCCAGTTTCTTTAGTATTTGGCTTAGGAGACGACGGAAAGGTCTATTACTGGGATAAAGAAGACGAAACATGGAGAGTTCATTCAGACAACTTGAGTTTAGAACTTAATGAGGACGATTTAGATTAGGGTAATTATGTATATAGTCCCCCAAATAAGTTATTTGACTAATTCACCTTATTTTGCTATTATAGCAATAAGGGAAGTATAGCTTTGACTAATCCATTTTTCTCCTCCGACGCTCTGGAATAAGAGGTTCGGAGAAAAAAAGTGAGATATTAACAGAGCGGTCCCGTTAAATTATTTATGGCAAAAACATCAGTTGTAGCAAGAAGTAAAAAAACACCTAAATTCTCAACCCGACAAAAGAATCGTTGTTTTCGTTGTGGACGAGGAAATGGCTTTATGCGGGACTTCGGTATTTGCCGTATTTGTTTTAGAGAATTAGCAAACGAAGGTATGCTTCCTGGTGTTCGTAAATCAAGTTGGTAATTTTTTATATGGATTCAATTTCAAACATGATAATAATAATGAAGAACGGCAGTCTTGCAGGCAAGACTACTGTTACTTTGGGACACTCTAAATTGAAAGATGCGATTTTACAATGTTTAAAGAAAGAAGGTTACGTTAAGGAAGTTTCTAAAAAAGTTAAGGCAGGACATCCAGTTTTAGAAGTAGAGCTAGTTTACAATGGTAAGAAACCAAAAATTACAGAAGTTGAAAGAGTTTCTAAACAATCCCGCCGAGTTTATTTTGGATTGAAAGATATTCATTCTGTTAGAAATGGTTCTGGTTTGTTAGTACTTTCAACACCAAAAGGAATTTTGTCAGGTAAAGATGCAAGGCGTGAACAGGTCGGGGGCGAAGCTTTGTTTAAAGTTTGGTAAAAATTTATGAGTAGAATAGGCAAACAAGAAATTTTAATACCTAGCGGAGTTGAAGTCACCCAAAATGGCAATGTTTTTAGTGTGAAAGGCCCTAAGGGAACACTCACAAAGACTTTCCGAGATGATGTGGTTATAACTGTCGCTGATAAGAAAATAACTTTAACTATTAAGAGAAATGATAAATTTTCAAAATCTCTATGGGGCACTTATGCTTCCCATATTAAGAATATGATTGCAGGTGTTCAAACTCCATATCAAAAGAAGTTGATTTTAGAGGGTGTGGGTTACAAATCTGAAGTTAAAGGTAAAGAATTTAATTTTGCATTAGGATTTTCTCATCCAGTTGTTGTGCCTATTCCAGAAGGTATTACTGCTACTGCTGAAAAAAATAACATAACCATAACTGGTATTGATAAGGAATTAGTCGGTAGTTTTACTGCTTCTATCCGTGCTTTAAAGAAAGCTGAACCATATAAAGGTAAAGGTATGCGTTATGATAATGAAGTTATTAGACGTAAGCAAGGCAAGAAAACTGCTTAATTAAATAAAAAAAATGCAGAATAAAAACGACAAAAGAATAAGACTAAAAGCAAAAATCCGAGCAAGGATACAAGGCACTAAGGAGCGCCCTCGTTTATCTGTATTTCGTTCTAATAAATTTATTTATGCGCAAGTCATTGATGATGCAACAGGTAAAACTTTAGCTCAAGCAAGTGATGTAAAGACAAAAAAAGGCACTAAGACAGAAAGAGCTCAGGAAGTAGGCAAGATGATTGCAGAAGTTTGCTTGAAGGAGAAAATTAATAAAGTAGTTTTTGACCGAAACGGATTTAAATATACTGGACGGATTAAATTAGTAGCTGATGAAGCACGTAAAGGTGGATTACAATTTTAATATATATGGATAAAACAAAACCAAAAGAAAATACTGGTGCAGGTGAAAGAAGAGGTGGTGGCCGACGTGGTCAGTCTTTTAGTAGACCAAAACCTGAATTTGACCAAAAGATAATTAGTATCCGTCGCGTGACGAGAGTTGTTGCTGGTGGACGCCGATTTTCTTTCAGTGTGGCTCTTTTAGCTGGAGATAAAAAAGGTTCTATTGGTTTAGGCTTAGGTAAAGCAGGGGATACTTCACTAGCTATTAACAAAGCGCTTCGTAATGCCAAGAAAAATATGGTGAAGTTGCAACTTACTAAAACTATGTCTATTCCTCATGAAATTTCTGCAAAATATTCTAGCTCTGCTGTAGTGATTATGCCAAACAAGGGTCGTGGACTTGTGGCAGGAACAGTTATCAGAGATATCGCTAAACTTTCAGGTATGCGTGATGTTACAGGTAAAGTGTTGTCTAGTAGTAAAAATAAATTGAATAATGCTAAAGCGGTTATGGTGGCTCTAGGGCTTGTTTCTAGTAAATATTCCAAAGCTCCTGAAATTGTTTTAGATAGTAAAGTTTTACCAGAAGAAGTGGTAGAAAAAGCTTAATTTTATGCAAATACATAATTTAAAAAGAACACATAAGAATAAAAAAGACCGCATAGTTGGTCGTGGAGGCAAACACGCTAAGACTTCTGGTCGTGGAGGCAAGGGTCAAACTGCTCGTGCTGGTAACAAAAGACGTCCAGAGCTTCGTGATATAATCAAGAAGCTTCCAAAGAATCGTGGTTACCAATTTAAATCTATCCGTAAAGTTCTTCTTGTGAAGAGCGATAAAGTTCTAGGAGACGAAAACGGTAAACAAAAGAAATTCTCTGCTATTAGAAAGCGTTTAGGTTTTAAGGGAGGCAAAATAAGGATTAAATAAACATGCAAAATTTTTGGCAAAAGACAAAACTAGTCTGGCAAGACTCATCTTTACGAGGAAGAGTCTTATTTGTGTTTGCCGTCCTTGTTCTTTTCAGACTACTTTCTGCTATTCCGATACCTGGTATTGATGCTGTAGCTTTAAATCAATTTTTATCTAATAATCAATTTTTTGGTATTTTAAACATCTTTTCTGGTGGTGGACTTTCTAACCTTTCCATTATAATGCTTGGGGTTGGTCCATATATCACTAGTTCTATTATTATGCAGCTTTTGACTATCATGGTGCCTGCGTTAAAGAGGATTTACCATGAAGAAGGTGAAGCAGGCAGAAAAAGATTTACTCAATATTCCAGACTCCTTACTATTCCTCTTGCAGCGATTCAAGGTTTTTCTCTGTTAGCTATTTTAGAGAGTCAAAATATTTTAGTTAACCTTACTTCTTTTGATAGA
>JAIOPY010000043.1 GCA_021413625.1 Candidatus Nomurabacteria bacterium
GGCTCGCAGGTAGTACTTGTGATTCGGATGACAAATATACTGCTGGAGGTAATTATATTTTACTGCCTAAATTACATGAGAATAAAGACCAATTTGTGGCTGTATTAGACACTGGGGCGTATCAGGATGCTCTAGCTTCACATCACTGTTTACTTGCAGCGCCTATGAAGATAATTGCCCAAGACGGTACCATAAAAATTGCACGCAGAAGAGAAACTGCAGACTCTATCGGTAAGCTTTTTGGTTGGACTAACGGAGACCATAAATAGTTTATGAAGGATTATATTAAGTGGGTTGTGGTTGTTGGCTTCTTGGCTTTTTTAGTCTTTCTTTTGGTTAGCAATCAATCTCATAACTTAAATAAGAATATAAAAATAGGAGGAGTAGTTTTAAAAACAGAACTTGCCGATACTGTTGAAAAAAGAATTCAAGGCTTGTCTGGCAGAGAAGTGTTTAAAGAAGATGAGAGCATGCTTTTTATATTTGATTTTTCAGCTAAACATTCTTTTTGGATGAGAGATATGAATTTTGCGATAGATATTATTTGGTTGGATGAAAATAAAGAAGTGGTGTCAATTCAAAAAAATGCCGAACCAAGCTCTTACCCTAATATTTTTGTGCCTACAGTGAAAGCTCTTTATGTTTTAGAAGTTGTCTCTGGTTTTGTAGAAAAAAATAATTTAAAAGTGGGGGATAAGGCAGAGTTTTAACTTTTAGTCTCCAAAAGAAAACTCCGCCTTTTGGGCGGAGTCCTCATTTTATTGTAGGTGTCTATAAGCCGAATTCTGTTTCCCGCCGAGGCGGGATGATAGCAATTTGTCTAGGTCCTCGGTTGCCCTCGGACTCAAGCGATTCTTCCCGCCAAAGGCAGGACACGATCTTGCACAGAGGTAAGGATTTAGCCGTTTCACCCCCGCTTTTCAGCGGGGCTATTCCTCAGATTTCTCTTTGGAACTCCCTTGCTTTCGCTTGGGACGTCTCTGCTCGCACCTATATATCGCTATATGTGGGTGTTACCCACTACCATTCCCATCCCGCCTTCGCGGGACTCGCTGTGTTCGGACTTTCCTCTCCGACTTTAAAGCCAGAGTAGCTATCCAACACCTACATGAAAAGTATAGCATATTGCCATTTTACTTGCATTATTTTTATAAGTATGCTATACTACCATTGTGAGTGTAAGGTAAAACTTGCATTATTCGTAAACAACATAAGTGCCACAAAAACACCCCGCAAGGGGTGTTTTTGTTTGGAGTATTTATTCTTTTTTTAGTCCTCCTTTTAGAAAACCGTTTATTTTTCCTATATTGTTTTTTATGTTTAGATAATCGTGAAATTTTTTGAATATTTTTCCTTTTTTAAATAAAGAAAACAAGACAAAAAATGGGATAATAAGTACTAAGGTTAAGAATAATTGTTTTTCAAATAAAATACCTCCAAAATAATAAAATGCTGCGAGCGGTGGTACGCTAGCAAGGAGCGACGTGATAAAGAATTTTCCAAAGCTCATTTTTGTAAGCCCAGCCACATAACTCAAGTAATCAAAAATTAAAACTGTACCCATCCTAACAAATACCAAACCCCAAAAACCTCCGCTTTTATTTATTCTCTCTTCCCAGATATGAATTTTACTTACATCAATAAAACTCTTTACAACTGGTTCACCAAATTTTCTACCAATATAAAAGTTTATACAACTACCTAGCATTACGCTGATTTCTGCATAAATAAATCCTGCCATTTTGGTGAAAAAGGCCAAGTTTATGATGTCTATTGGGGTGCCTGGGATGGGGGCAACTACTATAGCTAAAGTTCGCAGAAATATAGAAATGAGTGGAGCTAGAGAAACGTGAATTTCAAGATAAGCTTTTACTAAGTCCGAGTACGTTTGAATTATTTCCGACATTGTTTATTAATTATACCTTATCAAGTGATTTTTAAAAATAAAAATATAAAAGGCCCAGAGACATTCGCTTGCGCAAACATCTCTGGGCCCTGGGGTAGGGTGCGACCAGCTAGCTACTATCATTCTTTAAACGTCCCTAGGCAAAGAAGGGAAGTTGAGAGACGCAGAATGAAGTCTTTGCTCCGCACACCAAATGTTTGGGTCCGTTGGGAGAACGGAACCCTGGCACGTTGGGAATGTGCCTACACGGTTGCCAGCTGGCGTAGTTCACGCCAAAAGTAAACCGCTCTCCAGTACCGAACCACCAGCTTCTGGCGAAGCTTGGCAATTCTGTATGGAGATACGAACCGAAGAACCGGCACGGAGACGACGACGCACGCCGAGTAAACGAATAGCTCGTACATGTGGTGTTCTCCTCGCCTAAGAGGATAGCAATAAATTACAAAAATGTCAAGTCAAAATGTATCTCCTAGAGTTTTATTTACTCCAAGCTCAACCTCTAGCCCCCTTTTTTCTTCTTCCAGTTTATTCTTAGTTTTCCGTCCTTCTTCTGTCCAAGTGTTGCTGATATTTGCTAGCGCCAAATCAATAGCAAAAAGTCGGGCTTGTATTCTGCCTATTTTTTCAGATTCGGTTTCAATTCTACTTTTTTGTGGCTGTTCTTCCATACTTGTATTATACCAATTTTATTTTTAGGGGTTGATTTATACCTTAAATTTTGCTAAATTTCAAGGGAAAGACGAGAGGTTCTCGTCTAAAGCATAGGTCTTCTTTCGGGAGGTCTTGGCGTGAACGGATGCAACAACGGAAGTGATTGGCCCACGGTTCACCCGTGGCCTGGTCCTGTCGGTAGTTCACGGATTCTGCGCCCTCAAGCGCTGTCTGTTGAACTGCCACTGAGCGTCGTGGACATCAGGTGTGTGCGGAGCGAAGCTGTCTTCCCACCCACAGTGCCATTCCCCACCGACGACGAAGCTCTCGGCTCTGAGAGCTAGACGACACCGATGGTGTCGTAGATGTGCGGAACTGTGCCCTCGTTGTTCACTCAGCGAGGGCCGTTTCTTTTTAAGTGTAATATAATTATTATATGTCTGACTTAAAAGCTGAACAACTAAAGAATATTCATGAAAGATGGTTAAAGGATTGCGAGTGTGAATTGAAAAAAGTTGCCACACAAGGTGTACCAGGACATGGCAACCCCGAAGCCGAGATTGTATTTATTGGTGAAGCTCCAGGAAAAGATGAAGATAAAATCGGACAACCTTTTGTGGGCGCAGCGGGGAAGTTTTTAAATGAAATGCTTTTAAGCATAAATTTAAAAAGAGAAGATGTTTATATAACAAATATAGTTAAATATCGTCCGCCAGGTAATCGTGACCCTTTGCCACAAGAGGTGGAGTTTTGCGCTAAGTGGCTAGAAGAAGAGTTGCAAACCATTAAACCTAAGTTAATAGTTTTTCTCGGCAGACATGCCCTACAACACTTTTTTCCAAATGAAAAGATTTCCGCCGTGCATGGAAAAATTTTAAAAAAGAAAATGAAAATAGGGGACACATTTTTTGCCCTTTATCACCCAGCTGCGGCGCTTCACAATGGTTCTATGCGTGAGGTTTTAATGAGTGATTTTAAAAAACTACCAAAAGCAATAGAGAAAATATCTTAAATTTTATTTTTCAAACCAGAAATATCTGTCAGCGTAGTCTGGGTAATTAGCTTTTATCATCTCTATCATTTTTTTAGAAGCCTCTTCTGGTGTTCCAACATTATCAATATGATAAACAGGGTGTCCAGCACATTCATTTTCTATTATGTCTTCTACTTTTTTTGATAAATCATATGAAATATCAGTAACCCTTCTAAACCTAGTAATATTTGGCTGACTCAACATTATCTTATGTTTATCCTTATCAGATACAAAAACTCTAAAGAAAATAACTCTGTCCATTGGAAGAAATTTTGGTAAAAGCTGAGCGCCATCAATTATATAGTTCTCTCCGGTGTGTTCAGCCGATTTAGTAATAGTATGAACTATTTTGCCGATTAATTCCGCTTCTTTAGTAATTTTCCCCCTTAAAAACTCTTTTTCTGTATTGTCGCGAATATACCAATTTTTTAATATTGGGTTTTCTGGTAGTACAGTTTTAATAGTTCGTATTATTGAAGAAAGACTGGTTCTTTGCATTATGCGCAAATCAGTCGCTAGTTGGTGAGCAAGCATTGTTTTACCTGAACCATATGTGCCACTCAAAATAATGATAAGTGGTCTCTTTTCCATTACATTAATTTAATAAATAAATAGGCAAAATGTCAATATCTGAATGTTGGCAACTAAAAAACCGCTCTATCTAAATAATAGTGCGGTTTTTTGAGCGGAAGTCTTTAATTATTTACATTCCCATAGAATCTCTTTTAAAGCCTACCATAAGAGCTAAAACAGCAATCACTAAATGAAGTAAATTGTCTGCCATATTTACTCCAATCAAACCCAATACTGTGCTACCTTGCACAAAACCAGCTACAGTAACAACCAAGTAAACAACGCCAAAAACTTTAAAGAAAGTTTTTGGAGCACTACTTGCAAACATAAGTGCCAAGACACCAGTGAGTAGGTGAATGACGTTATGAAGCATATCCACTTCAAAAATACCGAGCAGATGTCCGTTTGAAGTTACGCCTGGTACAAAACCAAGGACTCCAACTGCCAACATAACTACTCCGAACCATTTTGCCAATTTTGATGTATCCATAGATTTATTATAAATATTAAAACCTAATAATAGGTTCATTATACCATGGCAAGTGAGATGGCATTTAAAGTTATCCACTTGCATATACCCCTAGGGGGGTATATAATGAAAATTATGAACACTAATAAAGAAAAAATAATACGTCGTTTGAAAATTATTGAAGGGCAAATACGAGGTTTACAAAACATGATTGATAAAAATACTTATTGTATAGATGTTATTACTCAAACATCTGCTGTAAAGCAAGGACTTTCCAATATTGAAGATGTATTGCTTGAAAGTCATCTAAGTCATTGTGTGGTAAATCAAATAAAAGGAGGGGAAACCGATAAAGCTACAGCTGAAATATTAAAAGTTTATCAATTAAAGAAAAAATAATTATAACAACATGCGTACACAAACTTACAAAATAAAAGGCATGCACTGCGCTTCTTGTGCAGGTATTATTGAAAAAAGTCTTAAAAAAACAGAAGGCGTCAAAGAAGTTGAGGCAAATTATGGCACTGAAGCCACTAAAATTACTTTTGATGAACAAAAAACTGACCCTCATCACTTATCTAAAGAAATAGAAAAATTTGGATATTCATTAGTTATACCCATTATACAAGAGACTAAACATTCTATGACAAGCGGACAAAGTGCTAGTGATATGGGTATGTCCGAAAGTGAGCATGCCGCGCATTTAGGGCTTAGTCAATCTAAAGAAGAGAAGCTAGCTGAAATTAGAGAGATGAAAGTAAAGCTAATGTCCGCAATCCCGATTGCCGTGTTTAGTATGTTCGTTATGTTTTGGGAAATTTTTGCAGGTTATGATTTGATTCCTCAAATGAGCTACACAGTTGAAGAATTTTTTCACCATCTTTTACCTCTTCTAGCTACTTACGTTCTTTTTGTTGTAGGTAAGCCTTATCTTTTAGGTTTTTATCGTTTTTTACGTTATGGGAAAGCCAATATGGATACTTTGATTGGCATTGGCACCACAGCTGCTTATCTTTATAGTTTTATAGTTACAGCTTTTGAGGACACTCTAAGGCCTTTCATAAATGTTGATGCAACTTATTATGATGTTACGATTATCGTTATAACTTTTATTGCGCTTGGCAAATATTTAGAATCTCGGTCCAAATTAAAGACTGGGGACGCTATTGAGAAACTTTTAAATTTGCAGGCAAAAACAGCTTTAGTTATAAGAAGTGGCAGAGAAGTAGAAATACCAGTTGCTGAAGTAAAACATGGCGATTTAATTATTGTAAAACCTGGAACCAAAATACCAGTTGATGGGGTAATTACCGAGGGTTCTTCTTTTGTGGACGAGTCCATGGTTACTGGAGAGCCAATGCCTGTTCAGAAAAAGATTGGCGACAATGTAGTGGCTGCTACAATAAATACTAGCGGGGCATTTAATTTTAAAGCCACTAAAGTGGGTGAGGAAACTTTACTTGCTCAAATAATAAAAATGGTGGAAGAAGCGCAAGGGAGCCGTGCGCCGATACAAGCGCTAGCAGATAAAATTTCAAGCGTTTTTGTGCCAATTGTAATAGTTATTTCTTTTATTACGCTTCTAGCTTGGCTTTTGTTTGGGACGGCCACTCTTGGTTTTTCACAAGCCCTTTCTTATGGTTTAGTTTCTTTTGTTGGTATATTGGTTATTGCTTGCCCTTGCGCTCTGGGGCTAGCTACTCCCACTGCAATAATTGTGGGTGTGGGCAAAGGCGCTAGGGAAGGAATTTTAATAAAAGACGCAGCTACTCTTCAAAAGTTGTATAAAGTAGATACAGTTATTGTGGATAAAACTGGAACTATAACCCAAGGGAAGCCAACGCTAGTTGATATTGAAAATTTTTCTGATTTTTCTCAAGATAAATTAATTTCATTAATTGCTTCTTTGGAAAACAAATCCGAGCACCCTATCGCGCACGCTATTGTAAATTATGCAAAGGAAAAAAATATACCAATAAATAATATTTCAAATTTTGAGAGTTTAAAAGGTAAGGGTTTGAAAGGTGTGGTTGATGGGAAAGAGTACTATGTGGGTAGTGTAAAACTTATACAAGAAATTGGATTTTCTTTTGATGTAGAAAAAATTGAAAAATACACAATACAAGGGAAGACTCCGGTGATACTTGCAACAGCAAATGAAGTACTCGGTTTTGTGATGGTGGCGGATGAAATAAAAACAGAATCCAAAAAAGCAATTGCTGATTTACATTCTCTTGGTATAAAAGTTGTGATGCTAACAGGGGACGATGACAAAGCTGCAAAGTATATGGCGTCCCGGGTTGGCATTGATGATGTTTTTGCTCATGTGTTACCACAAGATAAATTATTGAAAATAAAAGAACTTCAAGCGCAGGGTAAGATTGTGGCAATGGCGGGAGATGGTGTAAATGATGCGCCGGCGCTCGCTCAGGCAGATGTGGGTATAGCCATGGCTACGGGCACAGATGTAGCTATAGAATCTGCAGGTATTACGCTTTTAGGCGGAGATATTTCTAAATTAGTAAAAGCTATAAAATTATCAAAAATAACCATGCGAGGTATAAAACAAAATCTTTTCTGGGCTTTCTTTTACAATATTGTTGGCATTCCACTCGCAGCAGGAGTATTCTACCCCGTTTTCGGTTGGTTACTTTCTCCGGTGTTTGCTGGTTTTGCTATGGCTATGTCATCGGTGTCGGTGGTCGGGAATTCATTACGTATTAAGGGAAAAAGATTATAAGATTAATTAATTTAAAATTATATGGAATTTGATTACACTACAATTACAACAAAAACTTTTGATGAAGCAGTTGAAGATGTGCAAAATCAAATCGTGGAAGTTGGAATGCGGGTTTTATACATTCATGATGTGCAAGAATCTTTAGAAGAGAAAGGTTTTAAAAGGGAACCGTTTAAAATAATTGAGTTTTGCAGTGCTAAATTTGCCAACGAATTTTTAAATAAAGACATAAAAATTGGTCTTTGCTTGCACTGCAAAGTAAATGTTTATACCCAAAAAGGACAGACCTTTATTTCCGGCATGCGACCTATTATCCTTTCACACTTTTTTCCTCAAGCTGATTTGGGCGAGAGACCAAAAGAAATTGATGAAATTATTCAAAACATTATCAATAAAGCGAAGTAATTTTGGTCGATTTTTTATTAGAAATTAGATATAATAATCATATGATGGGATTAAGTTATGGGTATGGATACAATGGAATGATGGGGGGAGGATTGAGTTTTATCCTCTGTCTAGTGGTCTTAGTTGACCTCATTTTACTTGGTATCTGGCTCTACAAACAAATCAATAAATAATTCTAGCGTTTGGTGTTATGCTTGAATATAAATTACTATATGAAAAAATATACATTTCATGTGTCGGGGACCCATTGCGCTTCTTGTAAAATTTTAATTGAAGATACTTTAAACGAGCAAGATTTTATAAAAAACGCGCAAGTTAATTTAAAAAAAGAAATAATTGAAATAGAAACTGATGTTGCCGAAACTCCTGAAGTGTTGGTAACATCTTTAACCAATCTGGTGAAAGGAAATGGTTATACTATTTCGCTTGATAAAAAACAAAAGGAGAAACAAGACGGGGGAGTTATTTGGCAGGCGGTACCCCTAGGTCTTCTTTTTCTTACTCTTTTTTTTCTACTACAGAAATCAGGTATTTTAAATTTTGGTTTAGGCGGACAAACAACTCCAGTTACAAGTTTTTTAATTGGTTTGGTTGCTTCAGTTTCTAGTTGTCTGGCAGTAGTGGGTGGCTTAGTGCTTTCACTTTCCGCCAAAATATCGGAAGATAATGTAAGTGATAAAAAGAATTTAATACTGTTCCACTTAGGCAGATTATTTAGTTTTGCCACTTTGGGTGGATTGCTTGGGATTGTAGGCAATGCTATAGGCATTAATTTTACGCTTAGCGCCATTTTAGGAATCCTGGCGTCATTGGTAATGATATTACTTGGCTTAAATTTGGTTGGAGTATTGGCTAAAAACAAGATTACATTTCAATCTGGGGTTTTCAATTTCTTTAGAAGAATTGAACATAAAACTTTTACTCCCTTAATTATAGGGTTTGGCACTTTCTTCTTACCGTGTGGTTTTACTCAATCAATGCAAGTGGTGGCATTAAGCACTGGTTCATTTATAGAAGGCATGTTTATTATGTTTTCTTTTGCCCTTGGCACGTTACCAATGCTTGCTCTTTTGTCATTCGGAGCTGCTTCTTTTGCTCAATCTAAATACGCGTCGCTTTTCTTTAAATCTGCAGGTGTGGTGGTGATAGGGCTTGGTATTTTTGCTTTATTGGCAGGGTTAGCGGGCCTCGGTATTATAAATCCTATATTTAATATATAATTATTTTATGAATAAAACAGTTTCCATAATCCTTACTCTAGCTTTAGTTATAGTTCTAGCCATAATTTTTTACAGTGATTCTGGCGAGTCCGTTACACCAGGACAAAATGTGGAGATTATAGATGGAGTACAGTATATAACTATTGATGCTAAAGCAGGATATTTTCCAGAAGTTTCTATTGCTAAATCGGGAATACCCACTAAATTGATTATGAATACTGAAGGTACCTATGATTGTTCTGCAGCGCTTGTTGTGAAAGATGTAGGTTAT